>CAINKA010000018.1 GCA_903849835.1 uncultured Alphaproteobacteria bacterium | reverse complement strand
TTTTTGCTCTTTTTTGCGTAAAATTTTTCGTAATATTCCCGATATTGCAAAAAATTTTACGCAAAAATCGAGGCACGCTGAGTTTGAATACAGGCTCTAGAGAATAACCGCCGTCGCATAATGCCCAAGCACCTTCACGTAAGGTTTGATTTTCGTCTTCTTCAAGGCTTTTACCGCCTCATCTTCTTCCTCAAAAAATCCTTCACATTCGAGCAGATAAAAAACGATTCCATCAACTTGCTGCATTTTTACTGATTTCAAAATTTTGGCGCTGATGCCTTGCTCTTTAAAGGCAGAGAGCAATTGCGATTTTGAGAATTCAGAACTGAGTTCGACATAAATCAGGCTGTTATCCGAGCTAGATTTTTCAGCTTTTTTAATCGCAACCGCGACTAAATGAATCGCGTCGAAATTTTTTTCATACGCAGAAAATTCAGAAATATTTTGAACCATCTTTTGAACCATGGGAATCCTCGCAAACACCTTCAAACCCAAGCGATTATTAGCCAAACCGATCCACCAATTTTCACTCGAATCTTCCTTTCGATGCGAATCTTCTGCATCTTTCGGCAAAGCAAAAATTCCGATTTGCACTTCACCTTTTTCAATTTCAGCAACGACGTTGGTTGAGCTATCGAGATTTAAAATTGGCACAGCATCGCTGTAATATTCCTTCACCAAATATTCGTAATCAGAAATATTTTTTGGATTGTGAATCGCAATGCGAAGCTGCTGCTCATGCATGTTCGCAGCCGTAATAATTTTTCGCCAAATGCTAATAATTGCTGATTTTGGAAAAGTTGAATCTGCTTTTGCGACTAAATTTTTTATCATATCGGCTTCGCGATTTGATCTGATAAAAAATTTTTCCTGATTATTTTTTTTCAATTCACCAACTTTTGCGATGACTTGCATTCTTTTTTTAAGCAGAGAAAGAATCTGATCGTCGATTTTATCGATATCTTGCCGCAAAGCTTGCAGCGCGGTTTCCTG
Organism: uncultured Alphaproteobacteria bacterium; assembly: GCA_903849835.1. GTDB lineage: Bacteria > Pseudomonadota > Alphaproteobacteria > Rickettsiales > UBA1997 > UBA2645. The sequence continues at coordinate 28,461 of CAINKA010000018.1, read as the reverse complement.
AGATTTATTCTGTTGATTTTCAGTCATTTGAAATTTACAAACTTTAAAAATTTTTAAAAAAAATTCGATTTAAGAAGAATGAAAATCAAGTCAAGTTTCGGACCAAGTTACAAAGAATTTGAGATCGGAAAAATTATTTTTTTAGCGCAAGAAAAGCCGATGAAGTTGATGAGCGGTGCTGAAATTAAAAATTTTCCTCTCGCTTACGAAACCTACGGAGAGCTGAATTCTGACCGATCAAATGCAATCCTAATTTGCCACGCATTGACGGGTGATCAATATGCCGCGTCAACTCATCCCGTCACCGGAAAAAATGGCTGGTGGGATTTTATGATCGGCGAAGGAAAGCCAATCGACACTAAAAAATTCTTCGTAATTTCTTCGAACATAATCGGGGGATGCATGGGATCTGTCGGACCGAAAGAAATTGATCCAAACACTGGCGAGCCATACGGACTAAGCTTTCCCATCATCACGATCCAAGATATCGTCCATGCGCAAAATTTATTGGTTGAGCATTTTGGCATAAAAAAACTTCACGCTGTAATCGGAGGGTCGACGGGCGGAATGCAGGTTTTAGCTTGGTCTGTGCTCTATCCACAAAAAGTAAACTTGGTAATTCCGCTCGCAACTTCTTACCGCCATTCTCCACAAAATATTGCATTTCACGAAGTCGGACGTCAGGCAATTATGGCCGATCCAAACTGGTGTCACGGCAAATATTTGAACGAAAAAAAATATCCGTCAAATGGCTTAGCTGTTGCCCGTATGACCGCTCACATCACCTATCTTTCCGAAGCTGCATTGCAAAAAAAATTCGGGCGTGATTTGCAAAATAAATCAGGATTTTCTTTTAGCTTCGATCGCGAATTTCAAGTTGAAAATTATTTGCATCACCAAGGTTTTAATTTTGTCGAACGCTTCGATGCCAACTCATACCTCTACATCACCAAGGCCGTGGATTATTTCGATTTGGAAAGTGATTTTGCCGGAAAACTCAGCGGCGCATTTCAAGAATTTAGCAAAAATAAGGACGGAAAATTTTGTGTAATTTCTTTTTCCGACGATTGGCTTTTCCCTCCGTCAGAAGCAAAAAAACTTACTCACGCCTTAGTCGCATGCGGCATCAACACCAGCAACATCACCATCAACAGCAACGCTGGTCACGACTCTTTTTTACTTGAAAATGACACGTTAAAAAACACCATTTCGGGATTCATCAATCGAATCTACTGAACTTGTGACAAAAAATTTTGAGATTGCAGCTTCTGCTGATTCGAATGTGATAATTAATTTGAAGGCTCAACAATGTATTTTTTATCTTGAAAAAATTCTTTAACTTCATCACAGGAAGTTCTGGTTCTACACCACCAACTCCACCAGTTGTTTTAAAACCTCGAACAACGGGAATAACTATCACAAAAAGGCGTGGCTCTCCACCACCAACTCCGTCAGTTGCTTCAGAATCTCAAACAGGAAGAGGGTTGGACGCCTACAACATTGTCGATGGCACCTCTCAGCTCACTCATCAAAATGTCGACAGATTGCTGCGTGATGCTTTTGTAAAAAGTGGAATTAGCGAAAGAGATGTTGAAAACCTTACTACCGCTGGATCTATCGATGTTTGCGCTATTAATAACGGACATGATAACATCGACTGCATTCTTCGCGATGCGATATTGAAATTTATTGGGAAGGATGAGCCAATGGCCTCAATCGCATTATGCAGAGGTGCTCATCTCAATTCTGTAGCTAAAAGACTTTCTGGAGGAGGTCATTGGATAGCACTGCATTTAAGAAAAGTTACGAGAGATGGTGGGACTGTTTCGATTGAAGCAGTAAGCATGGATTCCGCTGGTGGTGAAACTCCGGCAGCATTGACTAGGGTTATTAATAGCATCGTAGGTAGTTCGGTCGATAGTCTTTATGAAAAACTGAATACTGATTTACAAGCAAACGAAGCTTTTTTAAGAGCGTTAGCCCGTTTACGAGATGGCATTGTTATTGACGTACGGACACTTCCCTGCGATCACCAAAAAGACTGGCATAGTTGTGGCTATCACACAGTGTTCAATCTCATCAGAATGCATGATACTAGAGGCAAAATCAAGCCAACCATCCTGCAAGAAGGTAAACAAGTCGGACCAGAAGAATTCATCAGAGCAAGAAGGAGGGATTTAGAAGAGGTATTTAATGGCAGAGCTTTGCATGAGCGCGTGGTTCCAAAAACAGAAGCCAGACCTCCAACAAAAATACTAGAGGTAACTAGCGCTGAGCAAGTTGCTGTAAAGACAATCGCTGGTACTCAACTTAATTTTTTCCATCCCGAATTTGATGGCTCAGACTCAAGCGGTGATAAATTTGATTTTGCGACAAACGACAGGGACGTAATCCGTAATCCAAAAGACAAATCGCACGAAATTATTTTACAAAATTTAACTGCCGCTGGAAAAAAAGTTGGTATCGATTCAGCTAAAGCCGGAATTTTTATAATGCTTGCGATCAAGAATGGTGGGGTTGCAAATCGAGAGAGAGAATTTCGGAAAGATTTGGAAAAATTTTTTAAAAGAGAGGATTGTGGCTTGCTATTCAACGAAGCGCGAAATTTTTCTGCAGCTTTCCAAAAAAACATGGAGGAATCATCCATGTTTACTGGAAATCAAAATGCTAAAAAACTGGTTGGAATGAGATTAAAAAGACTTACGCCGAATTATGTTTTGGAAATGTATGGAATGTCGCGGGTCGGCAGATCAGCGGCACAAACTTTTGAGAGAGATCTCAAAACTCTTGGAATTTCACTTGAAGATTTGAAACAAAAAAACACCACCCCATCGCCAGATCCGAGAGACGGTTCTGTTCGAGGAAGAGATGATTCAGCTAGAGAGAAATAAACTGCCAACACATAACTTGGTAAAAAATTTTTGAGAAAAAAAATGACAGCATCGACCCCGACAGTTCCAAAAGTCTCTTCTGCTACTTCGAATGCGATATTTTTTAATAGTATTTCATCCATACCAACCCACCCAAGGATCAAAACCTATATAAATTTTTTAGTACGGTGCTCAACTAAAATGCCAGATTTTATAAAGCTGAGCGACATGGATGGAATAACCACGATATCCATTGCAAATGGTGATTGTTTAAAAATTAGTAACGAACCTAAAGATATCGGATTCTATCGAGAAGAAGATGTTAAGACAGCAAGAATCCCAGATGATGATGATTTTCACGTACTCTTTTCAAAGTTTGATAGCCGTATTTTTACCCAAAGCTTTTCCTCACAAAGCGAATACTCGCAAGAATATCAGAAGCTTAAAGAATCAGATGCAGCTTTTGCAGATTCTCCACCTCCGATTCATGTTGAATCCGTAAGATCAGAATTTTCACAAAGAAAAGTAAAATTTATTTTTAATTCACAAAACGCTCACCACTCTGAAAAAAAAATTTATGAAAGCTCAAGAGCATGCAGAAAAAGTTACTTATGGTTAAAAAAAACTATCACAACTTTTGGCTATCCAGCGAGTATTTTTGAGTTTGATGACACAACAAAAAGTATCTACTGTCACGCTCCACTCCAATACTTCAAAGATGATATGATGTTGATTATGGCAATTGGAGCGGTGTTTCAGAATCCATTTCTTAATGGATATATTTATAGACCAGATGCAATGGATTACATGCATAGATTCATACCAGCTGCAGAACCATCGCCACATCATACTGTCAAACCTTCATTTAGTGAAAAAGCCCATGAATTTTTTGCATCCAAAACCCTTATTCCGAAGCCAAAAATTTCAAATTTTAAAGAGCTTCTAAATCATAGTTTTTGCATTGGAGAATCCCATTCATCAACATCGTCAAAACGTTTTGCGATAGAAAACATGACAATTTTTAGAGAAGCTGGCTATAAGACTTTATTCATGGAACATTTGTTTTACGACTCTGTCATGCAAGACAGTCTTGATGAATATTTTCATACTCCAGCAGACACAGAAATGCCAAAGGATCTTAGTCGATATCTTGATAATCTATTTAGGGGATACACCAGATTCAGCTGCGAAGACGCTGATCATGATAATTACAATTTCTCTCAGCTAGTAAAAGTCGCCAAAGAGGCTGGGATAAGAATCGTCGGGATAGATACGGAAGAATCATACAAAATGGGGATGAGTAGGTTTGGTGCAGAAGGAGCGGAAAGAATGATTGGCATGAATTATGCCGCACAAGACATTATCACAAAAGAAGCCGGCGGGGAAAAATGGATCGCTTTAATGGGCAATGCTCATATTGGGGTAATGGAAAAAGTACCGGGCGTTTCAGAGATTTTAGGAGTTCCGTCTGTTGATATTTTTGATCAAGAATCTCCAAAATCCAAACAACCGGAATCCGTTGTAAATTTTGGCGATGGGATAAGAAGCATTAAAGAGCGTGAACACATCCACAACATTCACAGCGATGTTCGGATCTCATGTGCTAAAGGCCAATCATTAGCAATCGCAGCAGCAGTAGCGGCTTCGAATACAGCGGCAGTTAAATCTCTAACAAAAATACTAGAGATAACTGACACTAAGCAAATTGTTGTAAAGACAATCGCCGATACTCAACTTAATTTTTTCCATCCCAAATTTGATGGCTCAAACTCAAGCGGTGATAAATTTGATTTTGCGACAAACGACAGGGACGTAATCCGTAATCCAAAAGACAAATCACACGAAATTATTTTACAAAATTTAACTGCTGCTGGAAAAAAAGTTGGTATCGATTCAACTAAAGCCGGAATTTTTATAATGCTTGCGATCAAGAATGGTGGGGTTGCAAACCAAAAAGAAGGATTTTTAAAAGATTTAAAAAAGATTTTTGGGGAAAGAGAAGATTGTGATCTGCTGTTTAACGAAGCGCGAAATTTTTCCGCAGCTTTTCAAAAAAACATGGAAGAATCATCCATGTTTACTGGAAATCAAAATGCTAAAAAACTGGTTGGAATGAGGTTAAAAAGACTTACGCCGAATTATGTTTTGGAAATGTGTGGAATATTGCAGGACAGCAGGTCAGCGGCACAAACTTTTGAGAGAAGTCTCAAAATTCTTGAAATTTCAGTTGAGGATTTGAAGCAAAAAAACACCACCCCATCGCCAGATCCGAGAGATGGTTATGCTCAGAGAGGCGGTGCTTCAGCTAGAACGAAATAAGCTGTCAACTTAACGATTAAACTCACCATGACTTACATCGGCCAAAACATCATCAAACACCAGATCAGATATGATTTGGAAATTATTGCGAATCTCATCAAGTCCAGCAGCAAGGTTTTGGACATTGGTTGCGGCGATGGAGAGCTGTTGGAATTTTTAAAAAAAACTAAAAATGTGAATGGGCGCGGATTGGAAATTTCGCAATCTCAAGTCAGCAAAGCCTTGATGCGTGGGCTTTCAGTGATTCAGGGCGATGCCGAGAATGATTTGTCGGTTTATCCGAATCGCAGTTTTGATTACGCAGTCCTCAGCCAAACGCTGCAAGCGACTCACAATCCCAAAGAAATTTTGGAAGAAATGTTGCGCATTTCTGAATTCGCAATCGTTTCTTTCCCAAATTTTGCGCATATTAAAAACCGTTTGCACTTACTCTGGCACGGTTCAATGCCAATCAGCAAAACTATTCCTTTCGAGTGGTACGAAACTCCGAACATACATTTTTGCTCAATCAATGACTTCGAAAAATTGTGCAAACAACTTGATTTTGTGATCAAAGAAAAAGTTTTTTTAACATCGAAACATAAGCTGATCAGCTTCTTCGGACATGGTGCGATCGCAAATTTATTTGCCGAATATGGAATTTTTTTAATCACGAAAAATGATTTCGCTGCAACGAATCAGGAAGAATTTTCTTTCGAAACAAGTTTGAGAGAAAAATTTTCTGCAAGCTTTCAACCTTTACCGGCAGCGGCTTTTACCAACAACTCAACCAAGTGAATGAAAAAATTCTGCCTGATAATTTTCACTCTCACACTTTTTTCTTCTTGCGCTGATAGCAGGCGCGAACATCACGCAAAAAAAATTAACGACGCAAAATTTCAGAGAGTTGAAAGCAAATTTATTTATCGGATCAAGCCTTCGGAATCAATGCAGGTCGGCGCTCCCAAAGTTACCTCAAGCTATGTTTTCCTCGATGAAGCAGAAGAAAGAAGCGATAAATCTTCTTTAGATTTAGCAATGAGCGACGCCGATGACGGCGAATATAAGGGATATTTTAAAGTCGGAAATCCGTACCAAATTTTTGGTGTTTCTTACTTCCCACAAAATTACGAAGACTTCGAAGAGATAGGCACCGCCTCTTGGTATGGCGATGATTTCCACGGAAAAAAAACTGCGAATGGCGAAATTTACAACATGGGAAGCATGACCGCTGCACACCCCACTCTGCCATTGCCATCAATGATTCGCGTCACTAATTTGCGCAACGGAAAAAGCGTCGTGGTCAGAGTAAATGATCGCGGACCATTCGCCAAAAACAGAGTCGTAGACGTCTCAGAAAAAGCCGCCACCTTGCTCGGATTCAAAGATCTCGGAACAACAGAGGTGAAAATTGAGCTCTTGCGCAACGACACGGATGAGATGTTGGAGAAGCTGAAAATTAAGAATTAAAAGGATTTTAGATTTAAGATTTAAGATTTTAGATTTGATCCAAAACACTTAGAGTCTGTTGGCTAAAATCTAAAATCTAAAATCCCCCATGTCCTACAAAAACAAAAACCTCCCCTTCAAAACCCTTCACCTCGAAACGCAAATGGTCCGTGGAGGCACTATTCGCAGCAATTTCGGGGAAACTTCGGAAGCGATTTTTTTGAATTCCGGCTTCGCTTACAACTCTGCTGAAATCGCCGAAAGCCGCTTCAATGGCGAAGCGCCGGGTTATGTTTATTCGCGCTATTTGAATCCAACTTTGAAGATGCTCGAGGATAAATTGGCTTTGCTTGAAGGCATTCCAGCCGCTTGCGTCATGGCTTCAGGCATGGCAGCGGTTTTTGCTTCGATCATGTGCCAAGTCAAATCTGGAGATCATTTCATCGCTTCCAAAGTTTTATTTGGATCTTGTTTTCACATCGCCACAAAAATTTTACCAAATTACGGAATCGATGTCACCTTAGTCGACGGACCCAATGAAGACGCGTGGAAAAAGGCTTTTAAAAAAAATACCAAAGTTGTTTTTATTGAAACTCCAGCAAATCCAAATTTAGAAATTGTCGACATAAAATTCGTCGCAGATCTTTGCAAAAAGCACGGAGCAAAACTCATCGTCGATAATATTTTCGCCTCACCTTACAGCCAAAAATCATTCGAACTCGGCGCTGACATCGTTGTCTATTCAACCACGAAACATATGGATGGACAAGGCCGTACACTTGGTGGATGTGTTCTTGGAAGTGAAGAATTCATCAAGGAAATTTTGCTGCCATTTCATCGCCACACCGGTCCAGCCCTTAGTCCATTCAATGCTTGGATAATTTTAAAATCTCTCGAAACCTTCGCGATGCGCATGGAACGCCATTGTAGCAATGCTCAAAAAATTGCAGAATTTTTAGAATCTCATCCGAAAGTGAAACGAGTTTTATATCCAACGCTAAAATCTCATCCACAATTTGACGTCGCAAAAAAACAAATGAAAAACGGCGGCGCGATGTTGGCCTTCGAAATTAACGGAAATAAAAATGAAACTTTTGCCTTCATGAATCACTTGCAAATCATCGATATCTCCAACAATTTAGGCGACGCAAAATCTCTAATCACCCACCCATCAACCACAACTCATTCCAACATCGCTCGCGAAGAACAAGAAAAAATCGGCATCACCGAATCAATGTGCAGGCTCTCCGTCGGTCTAGAGCATGTTGACGATTTGATTGCGGATTTAAATGAGGCCTTACGCCTTACGCCTAACGCCTAACGCCTATTTTATTTATGCCTTCCTTCGACATAGTTTCAAAAATAAATCTCCAAGAAATTGACAATGCTGTGAATTCAGTGCTGCGCGAACTTACGAATCGCTACGATTTCAAGGGCGCGGTTTTTTCTGTAGAGTTGAAGGCGAAGGAAAATTTGATCAATCTCACCGCTGACAGCGAATATAAACTCGGCGCAATTCGTGATTCATTGAAAGTTTTTGCAACCAAGCGTGGCGTAGATGTGAAGGCTTTAGATTTTCAAAAAGAAGAAAAAGGCGGCGGGAATATTTTGCGCCAAGAGGTAAAATTACGAAATGGAATTGAGCAAGAAGTTGCAAAAAAAATCGTCAAACAAATCAAAGACACAAAAATGAAAGCACAGGCTTCGATCAAGGGTGACGAGGTACGAGTCGATGGAAAAAAACGCGATGATTTGCAAGAAGCAATTACTCTTTTGAAATCCACAACTTACGAAGTTCCTCTGCAATTTATTAATTTTCGCGAGTAGATTTCATGTCATACGTACCACCACCGCCACCGCTACCACCAGCAATTAAAGCAGCTTCGTCAATAGCATCTTTCGCTGCGAATATTCCTATAAAAGCAGTTAATGCAGCGATTGAAAATCCAGCTAAATTTACAAAAGGACTCGCCTCTTTTGCTTTTGGACCCGGAGTATTTCTAGTCGGAATGCTTCTCGCCGCCGTTGCTTGGACTGCAGCTAAAGGCGCCGCTATCGCCGATGCAAAAGTCTTCAAATCATTTCTTGGAACAATGATCACGCCAGATGCGCAATGGGCAGCGCATCTACAATCGATAGAAGCCTCTACCGGAAAAATATTTAATTTTTGTTTTTACTCGTGGATTACGGGGGCAAGATTAACCAGCACATCTTGGGCGGGTTATCTAGCTCGCACGGGATACGGCAATACTAGCGACGAAACGGGATATAGCGAAGCAAACGCAAATGCCATGAAGTCAGAGCAAGATCAGTTAAAAGCAATTCAAGCTCATGCCAGAGCAATGGATGAAGATTTTTTTTCTAAATCTTTGAATCCGGATCCAGCGCCTTCTAGACCTATAACTGGTAGTGGTATTGCAGATGCAGATAGAAGCGGACCAGCCCTTAGCAGATAACTATACTCGATCCAATTCAAAAAACCGATTGATCAAACTTGGTATCTCCCTCACCCACCACCAATAAAATGAACAATCTCCACCCGACTTCCCTCATCTAAAATCACTTCAGAAAATTGATCTGGATTTACGATTTCCAAATCTTTTTCCACCGCAATTTTTTTTACATCAAGCTCGAGAATCCGCACCAACTCTGCCACGCTCATCGCCTGATCAAGAATTTTTTCCTCGCCGTTTAGAATAATTTTTACCTTTGACATGTTTTTAAATTTAACATTTAGCATTTCGCATTTAGCATTTTTTTAACAATTTTTGTTAAATTGATAAATGCTAAATGATTTACAACCGCTACATCTCCAATAAAACTCTCATCGGATTCGCTGGCATAATTTCCGTTCTCGTCTCCCTAATTTGGTTTAGTCGCGCAATTACATTCGTGAAATATATCACCGAAAATGGTATTGGACTTGATAAGTTTTTTTACCTTTTCATTTTAATTTTGCCTTGGCTTTTACTTTTTGTAATTCCCGTCTCACTTTTTATTGCAATATTGCTGATTTACAGCCGCCTAATCGCAAACAATGAAATCACAATTTTAAAAAATTCCGGCCTCACAAAAATCGCGATATGCAAACCGATTTTACCTCTGACGATTTTTTTATCGCTGATCTGTTTTACGATTTCATTTTTTTTCATGCCCTACGCAAACAAAGAGCTCAGGCTTTCGCGCATCGATTTTAAAAATAATTATTCTAGCCTGTCATTCAGCCCGCAAACATTTGAAACCCTGAACAAGCTCACAATCTACGCAAAAAATCGCGACAAAAATGACAAGCTTTTCGGAATTTTATTGCATGACGAAAGGTCGCCAAAACATTCAATCACAATCACGGCAGAAAGCGGAAATATCGTCACCGAAAACAACGCCGCCATGCTCTACATGCAGCACGGAACCGTACAGAAATTTAGCTACGAAAATCGCAAATCAGAAATTTTAACCTTCGATGATTATGTTTTTAACCTCACGGAAAATCAAAGAGTTGACGACAAACTGCGCTGGAAATCGAAAGAGCGCTATCTAACCGAACTGTTTAATCCTGACGATGATTCGGAAGAATCCGAGTTGGAAAGATACCGAACCGAAATTCACCAAAGATTCACCTATCCCCTTTTGCCAATCATGCTTTCTACAATTGCTTTGGCTTGCGTTTTACGCGGTCAATTCACACGACGCGGAAATATTTCCAACATAATTTTGGCAATTTTTTTGGCGGTGATTTTTTTGGGCACGATGATGTCGTCCTACGACCTGATTGAAAACAACGCAAAATTCACGCCTCTTTTATATCTGAATTTTATCTTATTTTTTTTCATCAGCTTTAAAATTTTAAACAACAAAGGCAAATGAGGCTTTTAAACATCTACATCGCCAAAAATTTTCTGATAAAATTTCTGCAAGTTGTTCTTGGATTTTCTTTGCTAATTTTTTTCATCAATCTCATCGACGCCGCAGACAAAGTCAGAGGAACTGACGTGCCTTTTTACGTCGTAGCCTGCATGGCATTTTTGCAAATCCCTGATTTTTTAAACGATGTCGTTTCCTCGCTAGTGTTGATTTCCGCAATCATCACATTTTTTACACTTTCCTCAAAAAACGAAATCACGATCATTCGAATGAGCGGATTTTCTTTGTGGCAGGTGATCTATCCCATCGCAATATCCGCAATATTTCTCGGCATTTTTTGGATCACGATTTTTGGCCCAGCTTCAATTCAAATGAGCAAAGAATTTAATTCTCTCGAGGGAAAATATGTGAAACACGAGCTGCGCGAAGTTGTGGCTCCGCAAAATGGAATTTGGCTCAAACAATCCAACAGCGAAATTACGGGCGAAGAGTTAATCATTCAGGCAAAAAAAGTTTACAAAGAAAGTCTCGAACTTGATGAGGTGACAGTTTGGTTTTTTAATCGTGACGGCAAATTTTACAAAAAAATCGATGCCGAGAAAATGTTCATGAAAGAAGATTTTTGGTTACTACAAAATGTGATGATAAACGACTTTGACACAATGAATAAAAAGCTCGACAGCCTTTCGATCAAAACAGATTTAGAAGCTGATTTCGTGATGCAAAAAATCGTAAATAATTTTCAAAACGTAAAATTATTTTCACTTTTCGCCCTGCCAAGTTTGATCGAAGATCTCCAATCCGCTGGTTTTGATCCGACAAAATTTAAAGTTTATTTTCACTCTCTGATCAGCAAGCCGATTCTTTTTTTGGCGATGACTTTGATCGCCTGCTATTTCGGCCTCAATCACGTTCGAAATCACAATTCGATCTTAATGATTTTCCTCGGAACAATTTGCGGATTAATTTTTTACATCACATCCAGCATAGTCAATGCCATCGGCTCTTCCGGCCTCATTCCAATTTTTGCATCAACTTGGGTTATAGCTTTCATCTGCCTCGCAATTGGAACACTCCTGATCTTCCGCAAAGAGAATCTGTAAAGGCGCTGTCGCAAATCAAGTTTTTCTAAAAAATTTTGTTCGATTGTAGGGGCGACCCTTGTGGTCGCCCGTGCGGGCTGGCACAAGGCCAGCCCCTACAAAATAATGGCGCTGTCGCAAATCAAGTTTTTCTAAGAGAATTTTGATTTGCGACAGTGCCATAAAAGATTCTTGTAATTTCCTTCCCCCAAAAATACTTTTTTTTCGCTTAGCTTTCTAGGCGCGAACCACCTTCCATAAATTCCAAAATCACAAATATGAAAAATAAAATTCTCGTCACTTTATCAGTGATCGCTCTGTCTTTTTCTTTTGCCTGCGCAAAAAAAGATGTTTCATCAATCAACGTAAATAAAGGCGAATTAGCCAATTTGCCAGCTTGGGTATTAGATCCATCAGTTGAAGGGGGCGTTGCCGCAGTTGGGATCGCAAGCCCATCAAAAGGCGGAATTAAATTCCAGCTTCCAAAAGCTGAGCTCGATGCCAAAGCAAATATCGCAGCAACGATTCAATCAGAAATCAGCCGCATCACGAAAGATTCCCTGCGCTCTGCGAAGGTTAACGAAAATGACGATGTCGAAGAATTTTTCGCTCAAGCAACCAAAGAAGTTGTAAAAGATTTACCTCTTTCTGGCGTAAAAAGACTTAACATTTTCAAAGCCGAAGATGGAACTCTTTACGTCCACATGATTTTGAGAAACGAAGATTACAGCAAGTTTTTATCCAATAGCGAAAAAACTTTTGAAGCTCGTCTAGCCAAGTCAAACTTGGGTCGCGAGAATATCAACAAATCTCAAACTGCGTCTAAAGAGCTGTTTGATGAATTGGAAAAAGAAAGAGAAAGCAAAAAACAAAACTAGTTAAAACGGGCGGCCGCAAAGGTCGCCCGCACACAACAAATCAATCACACCCATGACAAAAAAACTTATCACAATTTTCATTTTAACTTTTCTTGCAGCCTGCCAATCAGCGAATGAAGAGTTAAAAAAAACAGCCAAAGCCCGCGCCTCTTCTGAGCGCATCAATTCTAGCGAAGGTAATAGCAAAGATGCTTTTAAAGAACTTGATCAGTAAAATTTTCGGATTCACAACACTGATTCTTCTCTTCGCATCTTGCAGCAGCACATCTAAAAATTCCTCCGACACCCCTTCTTGGTACGTCACTCCCAAACAGAATAATGCTGAAAATCTTTACGGCGTTGCCGAAGGCTACACTCTTGAAGAAGCTACAAAATACGCACTCGCAGACGCTGCAGCGCGCTTGATGGTCAGCATCTCATCCGAATCAAGTTTGATCCGCGAAGAAAATCAAAACAGCACCAACGAAGAAATGCGCCAAAGCGTTCGGCAGAGCGTTGAAAAAATTAGTTTCACAAATTTCAAAGTTACAAAAAGCGAAAAATTTGGTCAGAGATTTTTTGTCGAAACACAAATCGAACGCGCTCCATTCATCAATCAGCAAAAAGAAAAAGTCGGATTTTTAGAAAAACAAATTTCCGATTTGGATAAAAATTCCGCCGGAAGAAATCCGATTCAAAGAAGAAATTCTCTCATAAAAATTATCGATCTCGGAAAAGAACTTGAGCTGAAAGGCCGCATCATTTCTGGCGCGGGAGAAAATTTCGATCTCAAATCAACTTTGAGCAATCTCGCAAATTTCCAAAGTCAGCTCGATAAAATTTCCGATAAAATTGAATTTTATTTTGAAATAAATTCTCCAAAAGAAATCGCACAGCTCATCCGAAATTCACTCAACAAAGAAAAAATTAAAATCTCGCCAAATCGCAACAATTCTGATTCGGGACAAGTCGTCATCAGAATAAAATCCAACAACAAAACCAACCAAATCTACGGCGCCTTCATGACAAAATTGGAAATTGATTTTGAAAATTTATCCGGCGGAAAAGTGCTAGCCAGCAATTCAATCGAAGTGACGGGCAGCTCCAGCATCAGCGAAAAAGAATCCTACTCCGCGTCGCTAAAATCTTTCGAAGAAAAAATTGAGAAAGATGGAATTTTAAAAGTTGTTGGAATCGTTAATTAAATTTTTTTCTCGAAGCGACCATCAATGTCACGTTGGAATTCAATGTCACACTGTAAAAAAATGTCACACTGAGCTTCAATGTCACACTGAGCCTGTCGAAGTGTGATTCAGGGTGCGCAAGCTTGAATCCCACTTCGACAAGCTCAGTGTGACATTTTTTTACAGTGTGACATTTTTTTAAATCACTCAACAATCCGAATAATCCAAACAATCCTATGCCCTCAAAACCCCTACTCCAATCCGTCCTCCTCCTAATCCTCCTCTCCTCCTGCGCTCCGACAATTAAAAATTTTGAGAAATATCAAAAACAATTTTTCCCAAAAACGGATTTCATGCCGAGCAAAGAAAATCTTGAGGGAAAAGCGGCGAAGGTGGTGATTTTTGCTTTGGATGAAAATGGCAACCAAGTGGCAACTCAGGCTCAACTCGGCAATTCAATCGCGAATAATGTTGAAAATATTTTAGCTAAAAATCGTTTGGCAGATTTGGTTGATCGCAATGCCGCAACAAAATTACAAAAAGAAATCGCCTTAGCGGAGATGAATAAAACCGGATCTTACAAAGGTCCGCAAGTCGCTGATTACGCGGTTTCGGGAACAATTTCAAATGCGGGATTCATCAGCAAATATTCCAGCGGCAGCACTTACATCAATCCAAAAACTGGCCAAATAATTTCCGTTCCGCCGCACTTCACCTACACTTCCGACGTTTCCGGAAATTTAAAAATTTACGAACTTCCGTCACTCGCAGTAATCGACGCGATCGAGTTCAATGGCAAAAAAACTCGCACTGAAAATGTTCAGCAAAAAGGCGGATTGAGTCTTGGCGCATTGCAAATTGGCGGCGAGCAAGTCAAAGGTGTTGAGCGCGATGACAGCTTGGTGCGCAAGGCTGGAGAAGATGCTGTCGAAGAAATGACGATCGACATAAAAAATTCTTTCGCAAAAAAAGGCTACATTTTGGAGAAAAGAATTTATGACGAAAAATCCATTTTCAAAATCACCTTAGGCTCACTCGACGGCATCAAGCATGGCGATAAATTCGAAATCATCGGCCAATATGAAACTGAAAATCCGATCACAAATCAAAGTGAAATTGAAAGGCGAATCATCGGAACTGGAACCATCACCGACAAAATCGATCCAAAAACCTGCTGGGCCGTGCTAGACGACTCTAAGCAGTCCGACTCAGTCAGACTCGGTGATCCAGTAAAAATGAAATATAAAAAAAGCAGCTTCGCATCATTTGCGAAGGTCGCTAAAACAATGATTGAGCAATAATAAATACTAGGAGCAACAGTGACTAAAAAAAACCAAGAAACAGGAAGATCGGATTTTATAGAAAGTGCTGAAAACTTAATCGGCGCCAATTCAAGTGGCGGCTTTATTCATAAAAAACCTGATGTCGCTCGTGTTCAAAAAGTTATTGGTTACCTCCAAGAAAATACTTTGTACTACGATTCTGAAAAAATGAACGAGATAATTTGGGTTGCATCCCAGATTAATCTGGTACGCGATTCAAGAAAGATCACGAGCACCTTGGCAGTTCCTGATCCTATGCAGAATTGTACAAACTTTGTTGTTGGATTGGTAAAAAATGGTCGCTTTAACGCAAGCGCTATAGGAACAGCAGTCAGCTCAATTCCATCGGGAAAAGAAAATAATGACCTGCATGAAAAACTTTCGAAAACTCAAACTACATACGACCTTTTAAAAACCACAATACCATCACAATCCCCATCACCGTCTCCAACGCCAACCAGCTGCCGTACCTTTTTGAGCATCATCGCCGAAGCAATCACTAATTTAACTGGAAAAATATTTGATAGCTCTTCTGAAAAAAAATCAGCGCCCTCTAAAACACCATCCACCACATGTCAGCCAAAAGGGTTTATGCAATTAGCAGGCGATTTTTTGAAACGCATGAGTGGCATTTTACCTCACTAAAACTACGCCCCCATCCACAACAAATTTCTACAACCAAATGCCGCTCCAAATCTCCACGCTAAAAAAAATTTCCAACAATTATTCGCACTTCATTCTCGATGTTTGGGGCGTTATTCACGATGGCAGTGCGGCCTATCCAGGGGCGATTGAGGCGATTTCTTTTTTGCGTAAGGAAGGAAAAAAAATCTGCTTTTTATCCAACGCACCACGTCGCGCTTTTAAGGTTGCGAAGATGTTGGAAAAATTCGGCGTCACGCCAGATCTTTACGATTTTGTTTTCAGTTCCGGCGAAGCAACTTTTCTTG
Source organism: uncultured Alphaproteobacteria bacterium (assembly GCA_903849835.1). GTDB lineage: Bacteria > Pseudomonadota > Alphaproteobacteria > Rickettsiales > UBA1997 > UBA2645. The sequence goes on along the minus strand of CAINKA010000018.1, from coordinate 12,588 downwards.
ATTTGGAAAAAAATCAGAAAAACGGATTTCAGAATTTCGGCAAAAATTATTTTTACATCGGCCCCCAAAAGGACATCGACTTGCTCGACGGGCTCGATTACGTAAAAGTCGACGAAGCCGCACAGGCACAATTCGCAATCACAACTGGCTTCGACAATGATTCTTCAATTTTAGCAGAAAAATTACCTCAAGCACTCGAAGCAAAAAAAAATAATTTGCCGATGATTTGTGTAAATCCAGACATGATCGTCGTGAAACAAAGCGGACAAAAAATGATCTGCGCTGGCGCTTTGGCGCAAGAATATGAAAAAATTGGCGGCGAAGTTTCTTACTACGGCAAGCCATTCCCAGCGGTTTACGAAATGGTCTGCGAAATTTTTAACAATCCTGAAAAAGCAAAAATAATTGCAGTCGGAGATGGATTAGAAACCGACATTAAAGGCGCGAATGATTTTGGAATTGATAGCCTTCTCGTTACGGGTGGAATTTTAGCGAGCTCATTCGACACCAAGCTAGGAGAGGCTGAAAACATGTTGCGATTGGAAAAAATTTGCGCTGCTCACGGAACTTCTCCTCAATTTGCAATTCCTTTTTTTGCGACGTGAGTTAGAGAGCCCCCCCTCACCGTCACCCCCCTTCACCGTCACCCCCTCCCCGTCATGCTGAGCCTGTCGAAGCATGATTCAAGCCACCGCACCCCGAATCATGCTTCGACAGGCTCAGCATGACAGTGAAGTTTTTGATCAAGCCAAATATCAAATTCTCGAATGTTTTTTTTGATCCGCTGAAAAAAATTTATCAAAAATGCTGCAAACAATTCGAGTGATTTGCGGAACTTTAGGATTGATTTTTACGACGCCATTTTGAATCGAAATTAGCCCATCTTTTTTCAGATCTTCCAAATTTTTAATTTCATTTTCGAAGTAATTTTCCGAAAGATTAAACTTCTCGCAAATCTGCGCCAAATCTACTTCCAAATAGCACATCACCTCATCAATAATTTTTTTGCGCAACCGATCTTCTTTGCTGATTTTTATTCCTTTCAACACCGGTAATTTTTTGGCTAAAATATTTTTTTTGTACTCGGCGAAGTCTAGAATATTTTGCGCGTAGCCGTCGGGCAAAAAGCTGATTGCCGAGGCGCCGAAGCCAATCACGCTGTCAGCTTTGTCGCTGCTGTAGCCTTGGAAATTTCGTTTTAATTTTTTGTTTTGAAACGCCGCAACCATTGAGTCGCTTGGTTTGGCGAAGTGGTCGATGCCGATTGCGACGTAGCCGTTTAACTTCAATTTTTGCGCTGCTTTGCGGTACATTTCGATTCTGCTCGCGCCGTCCGGCAAATCTTTTTCGTCAATCAACCTCATGTGCTTTTTCATCCACTGCACGTGGGCGTAGGCGAAAAGCGCGATGCGGTTTGGATTGAGCAACATTGCCAAATCAATATTTTTTTTGATCCCAGCAACCGTCTGCTTCGGCAACCCGTAAATCAAATCCAGATTCACATTTTTAATTCCGTATTTTTTGAAAAGTTTGACGCAGCTGTGAACCAGCTCGAAAGATTGCTCGCGATTCACCGCAATTTGCACTTCCCGATTAAAATCTTGAACACCAATGCTGACGCGGTTCACGCCGCATTTGGCGTAAGCGGAAATTTTTTCCTCGTCGACATTTCGCGGATCAACTTCGATTGCGATTTCAGCATTTTCGGCAATCGCAAATTCGTTTTTAATTACTCGCATTAAATTTTCGAAACTGTCGGGAGCCAAGATGGTTGGCGAGCCGCCGCCAAAATGAATGTGCGAAACTTTGTGGTTTTTTTTGCGCAGCAAATCGCTGACGAGACGAATTTCTTGCAGTAAAATCTCAGTGTAATCTTCGACGGGCTCGTAGCGTTTTGTGATTTTGGTGTAGCAACCGCAATACCAGCAGAGCTGTTGGCAGAAGGGGATGTGGAAGTAAAGCGAGAGCGTTTTTTGCGGCGCAAGTTTTTGCAACCAGCTCGAATAAATTTCGTGATTTACGTCGGCAGAAAAATGCGGAGCGGTCGGGTAACTGGTGTAACGCGGAAGTTGTTTGTCGTATTTTAGCAGCAGATTTTTGGGCAGATTTTTGGGCATTTTTTTGGGAAAATAAAAAACTTCGTTGTCATGCTGAGCCTGTCGAAGCATGATTTTGGCATGGTGGCTTGAATCATGCTTCGACAGGCTCAACATGACATTGTACCGAATTGTGAGCCTAGGCTCAAAATTCAGATTTTCTAAAAATTCCGCCACTCAATTTCGAACTGACTCGATTTCACAATTTTTTTCAAATCGATTTTTTTTGACGGTGGTAAATTTCCGAGCGTGGGATTTTTTCCGAAAAAATTTTGTAGAAAAAATTTCTTGTCGAAGCCTCTTTTTTCGAGATCAAAAATAATTTCATTCACGTCATTTTCGTCGAGCAAATCGCTGTGAATTGTGGTGCGCACTTCGTAATCGATTTTATTTTTTTGGCGAAAAATTTCGTCTAGAGTCTCGCTGAAATTGCTGAATTTTTTGTGGTGAGTGATTTCAAAAAATTTTTTCTGCGGCGCTTTGTAATCAATCGCAATGTAATCCACCAAACCGCGCTCAATCAGCTCTCGCACCACTTTTGGATTGCTGCCATTAGTGTCGAGTTTAATCAAAAATCCCATTTTTTTTACGCGCTCAATCAGTGGAATTAATCCGCGGAAAGTTGTGCATTCGCCGCCGGAAAAAACGACGCCGTCGAGTAAATTTTTTCGCGATTCGAGGAAGGAGAAAATTTTTTCTTCCGTCAGTTTTTCGCCCATTTTCCTACTGCGACCAACAACCAAATCCGGATTGTGGCAGTAACCGCAACGAAAATTGCAGCCTGAGAACCACAGGATGCAGGCGGTGTGGTGGGGGTAGTCTTGGAGGGTGAAGGGGGTGATTGAGGAGATTGGCGATACTGTCACAAAACTAAAATTTTTAAAAACCAAAAACTCAATTGTCATGCTGAGCCTGTCGAAGCATGATTCTAGGCACAGTGCCCAGAATCATGCTTCGACAGGCTCAGCATGACATTGATTGTAAACTCAACAAAACCCCGTCCAGCTTTGAGGATCCAGCTCTGCCGCCGCTAACAACACTCCGGCTCCTTGAAATGCAGCCTCTCTGCGTGCTCGCCTTTCTTGCCGAGATTGAAACTAGCCACTGGTCGGTGGTAGCCCATTACTCGCGTCCAGACCAGAGTTTCGTCGCCACACTCTGGGCAGTGCGGTTGCTCGCCGGCCAAATATCCGTGATTCAAACAAACCGAAAATGCCGGCGTGATTGTGATGTAAGGCAGGCGGTGATTCTCGATCACCTTGCGCACCAAGCGTTTGCAGGCCTCACCCGAACTAATTTTTTCGCTCATGTAGAGATGCAGCACTGTTCCGCCGGTGTATTTACATTGCAGCGCGTCTTGCAGTTTCAGCGCCTCGAACGGATCTTCGGTGAAGCCAACGGGCAGTTGGCTGCTATTCGTGTAGTAAATATTTTCGCCGAATCCCGCTTGGATAATTTCGGGATAATATTTTTTATCTTCCTTGGCGAAGCGATAGGTTGTACCCTCTGCTGGCGTGGCTTCGAGGTTGTAGAGATTGCCACTCTCTTCTTGGTAAATTTTCAGCTTCTGCTTCATGAATTCCAAAATTTCGGTGACGATTTCCATGCCGCGCGGATCGCTGACATCGTAGGCGTCGTTGGAAAAATTGCGGATCATTTCATTCATTCCATTCACTCCGATCGTGCTGAAATGGCTGCGGAAACCTGGTAGGTAACGCTTGGTGTAGGGAAATAAACCGCGGTCGTACATCTCTTGAATGAAGACGCGCTTTTTCTCGAGCGAGGATTTTGCTAGATCCATCAAACGCTCTACATCCTTGATCAGCGCGGCTTTGTTGCCTTTGAAACGAAATCCGAGTCGCGCCATGTTGAGAGTGACGACGCCGATTGAGCCCGTCATTTCAGCGGATCCGAACAATCCATTTCCTCTTTTTAGCAATTCGCGCAAATCGAGTTGAAGGCGGCAACACATGCTGCGCACAGCGTGAGGCTGGTAGGCTTCGGGATTTTGGGATTTATTTCCATCCTTGTCGTAGAGATATTGGCTGCCGATGAAGTTTTGAAAATAGGAGCTGCCGATGCGTGCAGTGTTGTCGAAAATTGCCTTCGCGACTTTGCTGCCCCAGTCAAAATCTTCCATGATGTTGACCGTCGGGATCGGGAAGGTGAAAGGCTGCTCGTGGCTGTCGCCCTCGGTCATCACTTCGTAAAAAGCGATTACGATTTGCTCCATCTCCGGCAGAAAATTTTTGTAGGTCATGTCTTCGAGCTTAGAGACACCACGCTCCTGAGCTTTGGCAATTAATTCTGCGTCAGTTTCATCGGTGAATAAATGCTTGTAGCCGGCAGACGGGGCTTGGTCGCGCAGATCAGGTGGTACGGTAATGTCGAGCGTAATGTTGGTGAATGGACTTTGTCCCCATCGCGCTGGAACGTTGAGGTTGTAAACGAATTGGCGGATCGATTTTTTAATTTCAATGAAGTCGAGCTTGTCTTTGAAGACGTAGGGCGCGAGGAAAGTGTCGAAAGAGCTGAAGGCCTGAGCGCCTGCCCACTCTGATTGTAGGATGCCTAAAAAATTCGACATTTGGCCGAGAGCTTCGCGAAAATGACGGGGGGGACGGCTCGAAACTTTTCCGGGAACGCCGTTAAATCCTTCGTCGAGTAAAACGCGCAAACTCCAGCCGGCGCAGTAGCCCGTAAGGCAATCAAGATCGTGAATGTGGTAATCCGCACCGCGATGCGCCCCGCCTTCTTCCTTCGAATAAATATTATCCAGCCAATAATTTGCGATTATTTTTCCGGCAGTGTTATTCACCAAGCCCGCGTTGCTGTAGGCCGTGTTGGCATTGGCACTGATTCGCCAATCGCTGCGATTAATATATTCGCTGACGGTATCTTTGCAGCTGACCAACGAATCTCGCGCCTCGGGAACGACATCGTTAATATTTTTAAAATCACTTTTCTCTTCGATTTTATTTTTGTTGATCATGTCGCTGACCAAAAAATCCATGATCGAATTTTCTTCTTCTCTGAATAATTTTTGCGGTTCTTTCATATTCCTCCAAAACCATTAAAATCCCACATATAGTGGCGAAACCACCATATCTACCACAATATGTTGTTTTGGAATTTGGTTTTGGTTGATGTGAATCAAGATGAAAAAATTTTCTGCAGGAGGGATTTCGAGAGGGGAATTATTTTATTTTTTTCGTGAGATTTTTTTCTGGAGCAGGATTTGGAGTGGGACATTGGAGCAGGATGGGGTCACCACATTCATCATACTTGGCCACTCATCTTCTTCGTCATCCTTGGCCTGAAAGGCCGAGGATCTCATGAGGCTGGAGCTCCGAAGCCAAGCTCCTGAGATCCTCGGAACTTCGTTCCAAGGATGACGGTAGTGGGGAATTTATTTTATTTTTTTCGTGAGATTTTTTTTCTTGATCTTCTTCACGCTCTCAGCGTTAGGCAGATTCTCCGGCATTTTTCCGCCAAGCTCTTTGATGGTTCGACGCACTTTTGCACCAACTTCAAAATGCGCTTTGTTAGCCTTTTCTTTTCCACTTACTTTTTCTCTGCGCAATTTTTCTTCAGTTTGAGTAGCGCAAAATAAGTTAGCCGCGAGCTCTGTACTGCCCATGTGATCAAGAATCTTTTGGCTTTTTTTCAGATTTTTTTTCTTGTGAATCGCCTTCACATCAAGCCCGCCATACAACCCTTGATAGCCGTGATTTTGGAAAATTGCATAATCGAGAGAGTTGATCACGCCAGCTTCTTTAGCGGCTGAAGCGAGGATTAAATTGTGCCTCGTTAATTCATTGCGCAGGAAAAGCCGCTTCTCGTCTTCGCTGCTGAGATTTGTGTAATCATCCATCCTACGGATTTCTTGCAGACGCGTTTGAACGGCAAAATAAGTTTGTCCTAAAGCTACAATTTCTTTCGCTGGATCAGCATTTTGAACGATCAAATAACAAGCGTAGCGCGACAGTTTAAAACTCTCTAATTCTCTTTTTGCCCCGCTTCCTAAACCGACCATATCGAGCATATCCTCGAAATGGTCTGAGACCTTATGATTACTGTTTCTACAAGATTCCTGTGCTTTACTTATCACCGGCAAAAAATGCCTAAATTCTGAATATTCTAAAATCCTCGCCAGCTCGCGAGCACTCCAAAATTCATTGCCTCTTTCATCAACTTTTCTGATTTGTTCAAAAACTTTTAAGCCGTTTTTTGATAGTTCGTTTTTCATATTTTGGTGGGGTGTTTGGGTTAGTAGTTTTCTGAAAAAAAATTTTCAGACTTCCAAAATTAATCAGCCCCGAACTTAAAATCACCAATTTGATCTAAATCATACCTGCTCGAAATCTGCTCGTGATTTTCTCTGGCCACGTCAACAAAACCAACGAGGTAAACATGACTCCCGCGCTCAACCAATTTCTTTTTTGTTACTATCCCTACATCGCTTTATCGGTTTTTATTCTTGGCAGCATTTTGCGCTACGACCGCGACCAATATAGCTGGAAAGCTGACTCAAGCCAATTGCTTGAAGGAAAAAAACTTCGTCTCGGCAGCAATTTATTTCACGTCGGAATTTTATTTTTATTTTTCGGCCACCTAGTCGGACTTCTCACGCCGCATGAAATTTACAGCCCATTCATCTCCGCCGAAGTAAAACAAAAACTGGCAATGACCGCCGGTGGAATTTTCGGCACCATCTGCTTCATCGGTCTCAGCATTTTAATTTGGAGAAGAATCTCAAACGATCGCGTCCGCGCCACCAGCCGCTTCTCAGACTTTCTTGTTTTAGCTCTGCTCTACATCCAGCTAATTTTAGGGCTCGCATCAATTCCAGTTTCCGCCAGCCATCCCGACGGAAGCAGCATGATGGCATTAGCAAATTGGGCGCAGCACATCATCACTTTTCAACCCGATGCCGCGAGTTTTATTTTGGAAGAACATCTAATTTTTAAGCTGCATATTTTTTTCGGCGCGACAATAGTCCTAGTTTTCCCATTCACTAGGCTAGTCCATGTTTGGAGCGTTCCGATCAAATATTTGAAACGCTCCGGATATCAGATTGTCCGCAAGAGCTAATTCATTTCATGCAACAAACAGCGAATCTCGGCAAGGCACTAAACACCCTCAGCAATTTCATTCACCAAATTCAAAAAGAGCGCGGTTACGCTTCGGTTTATTTGCAGGGCGAAGATAGTTTTAGAGAAAAAATCGAGAGCCAATTTTTATTGGTCGACAAAGCCATTTCTGCGCTGACGACCCTTTTCAAAAACAAAAATTCCAGCTACGAAGTCACAAATTTTTTTACGTCATTAAAAAAAATAAATGACGAAAGAAAGCACGTCATTGCCCGCCTCATCGACTCCGATAAAATCATTTTTTTTTACAGCAAAGAAATCATCGCACCCGCCATCAGCATTATTTCCGAACTGGCGATTTTTAATTCGCAAATCAACGCCGACAAAATCAGCGCATACATAAATTTTTTGCAGTGGAAAGAAAAAATAGGCTGCGAAAGAGCTGTGGGCGCCAAGCTGACGATGAAAAATTGTTGCGACGACACAGTTCTCATCAAACAAATCCGCCATTTAATTTCGGAGCAAAATGCCTATCAGCGCATGTTCACCGCTTTCGTCGATGAAAAAAATAAATCACTTTTAGCAGAAAAATTTCTGCATGACGAATCGCTAAAAAAAATCGAAGAAATTAACAAAATCATTTTGGACGAAAGCAAGCCCAGCAAGAAATTAGAAGATATTTCTCTAAGCCAATGGTTTCTGCTTTTCACCGCCAAAATGGATTTACTGCATGAAATTGAAAAAAAATTAATCGCCGATATCGATCAGCCGGCCGAAGAAAAATTAGAAAAAATTGAACCAGAAAAAACTATCGATCCTCAAAAAATCGGCAAAAATATTCTCGAATATATCGACCTGATCAAAACCCTGCCAACCTTCATCGGCCTTGAGAAAAGCGACATCCAAAAAATCCTCGAACATTCCTACATTCGCGATCACAAAAAAGGCACATTGCTGTTTTTAGAAGGCGAACAGCCGGTGAGATTTTACATCATTTTGGAAGGCTGGGTAAAATTATTTCGCGGCAATGAAGATGGCGAGGAAGCAGTGCTACAAATGGTCGGCGAAAAAAAAGGAATTGTTGAAACTGCAATTTTGCTGGGAACGCCGATGCCCGTAAGCGCCAAAGTTGTCGAAAATGCAAAAATTTTATCGATCCCCTCTTCCGCAATCCGCGAATACATCAAAAGCAATCGTGATTTGGCGAGCAACATGCTCTCAACAATGGCGCAGCAATCCAAAGAATTAATCAACAAATTGGGGCTGCTAACTTTGAAAAGTGCCGAGCAAAGATTGGGTTGGTTTTTGCTAAATTTATATTTGGAAAATGACAAACAACTCAATGAAATTCGCCTGCCTTACGACAAATCCTTGATCGCTTCTTACCTCGGAATGAAGCCGGAAACACTGTCGCGAGCCTTGCAATCATTGAAGGAAAACGACGCAATCTCAATCGACAGAAATATCATCACTTTGTCTAACATTTTTTCTCTCTGCGAATATTGCGACTCAGAAACCGGAGCGAAATGCAAATTGCACAACACCGAAAAATGTCCGAATTTTGATTACGATGATTCGAAGTTTTAGGATGAAAAAATTTGCACTTGCGACTTCACTTTTCGCCCTCCTCTCCCCCGAAGCCTTCTCTCAAAACTATTACGTCGAATCCAAAAGTTACGGATCAAGACTAGAGCCAGAACCGCCGCAATATGTGCGCACTCTCAGCGAAACCAAGATCGAGTCGCTAAAAAAAATCGATTGGATTGATGTTGGCTTACAATATCGCGTCCGCTTCGAAGACCGTGACAACGACTTCACCAGATCCATCGACAATGTTGACACCCCCATTTTCTCTCGCACCCGAGCCTATTTCGGAGTTAAAAAAATTCTGGATCCATTTCGCCTCACTTTAGAATTTCAAGATTCACGTAAGTCTCACAGCAGATTTGCCAGCAGCGACAGCGAAACTAACAAACTAGAATTTCTGCAATCTTACGGCGAATTATTTTTTAAAGATGCTTTGGGATATGAGCGGCCAATCAGCATCAGATATGGCCGCATGTCATTCGGACTTCTCGATAAAAGATTGGTCGATCGCAATGGTTGGAGAAATACCACGAATAATTTTCAAGGATTCCGCGCAATTTTTGGACAAAATAAAAACGATTGGCAGCTCGACACATTCGCCCTCCAAACCTTGAACAGACCGCTCGAAAGAATGGATCACCGCAATAATGATCAGTGGCTTTACGGTGCAGTTGGAAACTGGCGGCGCTGGTCGAAAGTCACAACTCTACAGCCTTTTTATTTTCGCTTCGATCAGAAAAAAACTGCGCTGCAAAGTAAAAAAGAAATCCACTCCACCGGACTGCGCAGCTACGGTGTTTTCGGCGATAGTAATTTTGATTACGATTTTTCCGGCACCGTCCAATTCGGCAGAAATAACAATCAAAAACAACGCGCTTTCGGCTCTGTTGCGGAAATCGGTTACAATTTCAAACATAGCTGGAAGCCACGCCTGAGCGAGAATTACGTCTATGGCAGCGGCGATAAAAATCCGAATGACAACAAAGACCAGCGTTTCGACAGACTCTTCGGGGCATCCAATCCGATCACCAAAAACGATTATTTTCAGTGGGAAAATATTAACGCCGTGAAAACCAGAATTGAGTTCGAGCCAAATCAAAAATTGCGCGTCGATTCCGGCTACAGTTTTTATTGGCTCGCCAGCAGCACTGATCGCTGGAACAAGGGCAATTTACGCGACAACACAGGCTCCAGCGGCAATTTTCTCGGCCAAGAATTCGACTCCAGAATCCGCTACAAATTCAATCCAAATTTAGACAGCGCCATTGGCTACGTGCATTTCAAACCGGGTGAATTCACCCGCAAAGTCGGAAGAAATAACGCGTCGGATTTTTTATATCTCGAGCTGACTTGGAGTTTGTTCTAATTTATTGCGATTTATTTAATGATCTCTTTAATGCACTTTAAATCAATTAAAGCGCATTAAAGAGATCATTATGAAATCTAAACCAACGTTACCAATTCCGTTAATCAAAGCTCTGCGCAAGATGGGGCAAGATATTAGCGATGCGCGCAGGCGAAGACGCATCAAGATGGAATTGATGGCGCACCGTGCCGGAATTTCTCGCGGCACTTTGGCAAAAATTGAAAAAGGTGATCCCGCAACTTCAATCGGCGGATACGCTTTAGTGCTGTTCGCTCTAGGCATGACAAATCGCATCAGTGACTTAGTCGATGCTAATCACGACTTAACCGGTCGCCAACTTGAAGAAGAAAATCTGCCGCAACGCATTCGCCACTCCCGCAAAAAAACCCTTAAAAATGAGTAGAGAAATTTTCGTCCATATCGCTCTTCACGGCAAAAATATTTTACTCGGCAAACTCTGGTGCCACTTCCGAAAAGGCAAAGAAAGCTCCTCTTTCGAGTACGACAAATCTTGGCTCAAACATCCCGAAAGATTTGCTCTCGAACCCGCTTTAAACTTGACGGAAGGAGCTTTTCACACTCAGGCAAATCAAAGAATTTTTGGAGCAATTGGCGATTCCGCGCCAGATCGTTGGGGACGCGTTTTGATGCGTCGCGCCGAAGCAATGCAAGCGAGGAATAAAAAAGAAACGCCGCGTAGTTTTGGAGAAGCGGATTATTTACTCGGCGTCAATGACGAGTTACGCCAAGGCGCACTAAGATTTTCTGAAAAATCCGACGGAGAATTTCTCAGCTCTGAAAATAAAAATTCCATTCCACTGCTAATTTCTTTGCCAAAATTACTTTCCGCATCCGAGCGTTTCGTCGATGACCGCGAAAGTTTTGAAGATTTAAAATTACTTTTAGCACCGGGTTCATCGCTAGGCGGGGCGCGGCCAAAAGCATCAATTCGTGATCGCAAAAACAATTTGGCAATCGCAAAATTTCCGCGAAAAGATGACGAATTTTCAATTGTAAAATGGGAGGCGGTGGCACTGACATTGGCCAAAAAATCTGGCATAAAAACTCCGCTTTGGAGTCTAGAAAAAATTCGCAACAAATCTGTTTTGATCATCAAACGCTTCGATCGCGACGGCAAAATTCGCATCCCATTTCTTTCAGCAATGAGCATGCTGGGAGCAAAAGATAACGAACAACACAGCTATCTCGAAATTGCCTACGCCATTGCCCAGCATGGCTCGGAGCCGCAAGAAGATTTAGAACAATTGTGGCGCCGCATTGTATTTAACGTGTTGATTTCCAACACAGATGATCATTTGCGCAATCACGGATTCCTCTACGAAAGACAAAAAGGTTGGAGGCTTTCTCCCGCCTACGACATGAATCCGACGCCCGCAGAAATTAAAGCGCGCATCCTCACAACCTCGATTAATTTTGACGATAATTCTGCCTCGCTAGAAACAGCGTTGTCAGTTATTGGCGACTTCAGATTGTCAAAAAATAAAGCGAATAAACTTCTTAAAGATGTTGCAAATGCGGTTTCTAAATGGCGCGTGGTTGCAAAAAATTTCGATTTAACAAAACGCGAAATAGAGCGCATGGCATCTGCTTTTGAGCATGAAGATTCAAAATTTGCGGGGCGAAAAAAATGAGAATATTTTTAGCGATTTTATTTTTTTTCACTAGCGCGGCAAATGCGCAAAACCTCACCATCGCCACTGCCTCTAACTTCGCCGACACGTTGCAAGAAATTGTAACGCTTTACCAGCAATCGCATCCGCAATCCAAAATCACAATCACGCAAGGTTCGACGACCAACATTTACCATCAAATCGAAAATGGCGCGCCCTTCGATATTTTTTTCTCCGCCGATATTTTGCACGCTGATCAGCTGATTAAAAAAAATCTCGCACTCGCGGAGGCAAGCAGAATCTACGCCGAGGGCATTTTGGTTTTGTGGATGCCGCAGCAAAAAATAAAAAATAAAATAAAAAATAACGGGGAGGAAATTTTGCAGCGAGGAAATTTTCAACATCTAGCCATCGCCAAACCTGAAGTTGCGCCCTACGGAATGGCGGCGCAGCAGGTTTTGGAAAAATTGGGATTGCGTGATCAGCTAAAAAATAAATTAATTTACGCTCAAAATATTGGCGAGGCGATGAGCCTTACAGCCAGTCACAGCACAGATTCCGGCTTTGTCGCAATGTCGCAAATTTTAGCTTGGCAGAAAAAAAATAATCTGGATTTGGAAAATGAAATTTGGATTATTCCGCAAAAATTTTATCAGCCGATTGCACAAAAAGTTGTGATCGTAAAAAATAAAAACAGCGCTGCGGCGAAGGAATTTTTGGATTTTTTTGCTGAGGAAAAAGTTGTGGAGCTGATAAAAAAATCGGGATATCGTTAATTTCAGAGTCATGAACCATTTAATGCTTCAATGTCATGC
>CAINKA010000017.1 GCA_903849835.1 uncultured Alphaproteobacteria bacterium | reverse complement strand
GTCCAAGTTCAACAATCACTTTGAAGAACGGCATCGAAAACATGCTCAATCACTACGTTCCCGAGGTGGAAGCGGTGGAGCAGGTTGAGGACAACTAGAGACTTTGGTGCCGTTGATATCTGTTACTTGCTAATTGTTAATTATCTCCGCACCCGTAGCTCAACTGGATAGAGTGTTGCTTTCCGAAGGCAAAGGTTGTGGGTTCAAATCCCGCCGGGTGCACCAGCAATCCCATTCAAATTTTATGAAATCAATCGTCACAGCAGCATTTGTAATGATCGGAGACGAGCTCCTTTCTGGTCGCACGCAAGATGCTAACTTAAATTTTTTAGCAAAAAATTTAACTGAGATTGGAATTAATTTGCGTGAAGTTCGTATCGTTCCTGACCTCGAAGAGGAAATAATTTTTGCTGTAAATTCTGTCAGAAAAAAATTCGATTATGTTTTTACCAGTGGTGGAATTGGGCCAACTCACGACGACATCACAAGCGCAGCAATCGCAAAAGCTTTCGAAGATAAATACCAAAAAAATCAGCTTGCTGCAGAAATTTTAGAGCAGCATTACGGCAAAGAAGATCTCAACGAGGCTCGCATGAAAATGGCCTTCATCCCGCACAGTGCTTCACTTCTCGACAATCCAGTTTCTTCAGCTCCAGGATTTAGAATTGAAAATGTTTTTGTGATGGCGGGAGTTCCAAAAATTTTTCAAGCAATGTTTTTTGCAGCAAAAAAAGAACTGGTCGGTGGAGCAAGAACCGAATCACGAGAAATAAAAATCACTTTAACAGAAAGTGTTATTGCGAAAAATTTTTCTGATTTGCAGCAAAAATATTTGCAAGTTGCGATGGGTAGTTATCCTTTTGAAGGAGGAACCTCTCTCGTGTTTCGCAGTACTGATCATCAAGCCATAGATAGCGCGCTTGCAGAGATGGTCGAGTTAATCGAAAAAATCAAAAATAATTCCATAATTTCCGTCACTTAAAAACTTTCGAAATGGAACAAAAACTCGAAGAAGCCATAAAAGAAAATAACGAAGAGGTGGTTGAATATTTTAAATTCATCAAGGCCGCGGTTAAAGATGGCAGCTATTTTAAAGATGCGCAGGACTGGTATTTTTTCCGTTACGTTTCCCCGATTTGTGATCGCACATTGCTAATTTTTGGCGCTATTATTGCCGCGGTGGTTTTATACTGCTTGTTTCAGATGGTGCAGGGCATGTTCCCTTTAGTGCAGCGTGTTCCAATCTTCATTCGATCAGTAGATCAGGCCTATTATTTTCCAGATTTAATCGCGTTAAAACCGAAAGAAAAATTTGTAAAAGGTCAGGAAAAATTTGATCCGCTAATTACCACGGTTGATGAAGCGGTCGCAAAATATCTGATCTCAACTTACGTGAAAGAGCGCGAAGGTTACGATTTTAGTCGCGCTGAAATTGAAGATGTGAACGTAAAATTTAATCGCATCAAAAATGTTTCCTCCGCTTCAGAATACAGAGCCTTCCAAACAATAATGAGTAAGGACAATCCAAATAGTCCGATTTTAAATTTTGGTCTGGATGTTAAAAAAACTGTTGAAGTTGAATCGGTAAGATTCATCAAAAAAGAGTCGAAAGATTTTAAATCCAAGGCCAAAGATTTTCTAAAAAATATTATTCCAACAGAGGTTGAAGTCAGATTCATAACCGCGGTTAAAACAAGAAATTTGGAAGATGGCACAAGCTCAGAAGAAAAAGAGAGCTACGTCGCAAAAGTAAATTTTTCTTTCTCAGGAATTAACAAGGTTGAAAAGAAAGAGGGCGAAAAAGAAGGGGCGGTCAAACAAAAAGAAAACATCAATTTTATCGTGAATAGTTACAAACTTTTCGTGGTAAAATAATGGCGCCGTCGCAAATCAAAAAACTCATGCCAAAAATATTTTATTTTTTCCTCACTTCAGTTTTTTTTATTGCGATGCCGATAATTTCTGATGCTGCGCAATTGCCAAGATTTCTTGGAAGTGAAAAAAAATTTAGAAGCTACATTTACAACCCAAATGATGTTTATCGCTATATCGGGCACTATACCTACCAAGGCTTCATCGAGTTTGAAGAAGGTGAAACTATCGGTACGATTTCAATGGGAAATCCGTCGCTCTGGCTATTTGAGCATTTAGGAAATCGCCTCTTTTTAAAACCTGTCGGCGAAGATCATTCCGAAACCAACATGACCGTTATCAGCAGTAAACGCGTTTATCATTTTGAATTGATGGCAAAGGAAGCAAAGGGAATCGGTGATAAGGATTTAATCTTCGTAGCAAAATTTTCTTACCCTGACGAGAAGGATAAAAACATCGTGGAATTTCCAAAAAGCGGAACTTCGGATGAGCCTGATATGCACGATATTTCGATTTATAATTTCGCTTACCAATATACCGGAGAGCCTTCAATTGCACCGATCAAAGTCTTTGACAATGGTGAATTTACATTCTTCCAATTCGCCAAGAAAAATGCAGAAATTCCTGCAATTTTTACCGTTGATTCTTCGGGATATGAATCGTTGGTGAACTTCAGATCAGCTGGCAGCTACATCATCGTAGAACGAGTTTCTCCGCAATTTACTTTGCGCAATGGCAGCGAAATTGTCTGCGTCTACAATTCCAACCTCTATTCCAACGGCAAAGAAAGGCGCGCAACCACGCTTAAGAACAGAGACAATTCTAGTGGATTACAACTCAGAAATAATTTCGACGGCGCTGTTCAAGATCAATCCGGAGCTGTAAGCGGAGGAACTGCAAGCACGCCAGCAGTTCCCCTGATGCCGACTATGATGCCTGATATGCCACGCGGCCCTAGAATGCCGGGGCAAGCTTACTAAAATAAAAATCATGAAAATCGAAATCCCCAGCTACTCCCACAAACTTGCTGAAAAAAAATGGCAGAAAATTTGGGCGGAAAAAAATGTTTTTAAGTTCGACGAAAAAAGCGCGAAAGAAAAATTTTACGTGCTCGAAATGTTCCCTTACCCCTCCGGAAAAATTCACATGGGGCATTTGCGCAACTACGCCATTGGCGATGCCGTCGCCCGCTTCAAAAAACTTCAGGGCTTTAATGTTTTGCATCCGATGGGATTTGACGCCTTCGGACTTCCCGCTGAAAACGCCGCGCTCGAGCATAAAATTCATCCGCAAAATTGGACGCTAAAAAATATCGAAACGATGCGAGGCGAACTCAATTCAATCGGCTTGTCGCTTGATTGGAGTCGCGAAGTCGTCACCTGCTTGCCAAATTATTTCAAACACGAACAAAAAATTTTCCTCGATTTTTTGAAAGCAGGCCTCGCCTACCAAAAAGAATCTTTCGTCAATTGGGATCCGATTGACCAAACCGTCCTCGCCAACGAACAAGTCATCGACGGCCGCGGCTGGCGTAGTGGGGCGTTGGTGGAAAAGAAAAAGTTGAAGCAGTGGTTTTTGAAAGTGAGTGAATTTTCGGAAGAACTTTTGAGCGAGTTGAAAAATTTAAATGGTTGGGATGAGCGGGTGCTCAGCATGCAGGAGAAGTGGATTGGGAAGAGCGAGGGATTGGTTGTCGATTTTGCAATCGACAGTCGTCAGTCGTCAGTCGTAAGTCGTAAGTCAGATCTTCCGCGGGACGGGGTTTGTAACCCCATCCCCACGTTCAGTTCAAATCAAGACGACATGAACATGCGGACTGGGTTACAAGCCCCGTCCGGCGCTGGGGATTCGACTTACGACTTACGACTTACGACTTACCACTCCATCCCCATCTACACCACCCGCCCCGACACCCTCTTCGGCGCCTCATTCCTCGCCATTTCCCCGCACCACCCAATCGCGCTCGAACTCGCCAAAACAAACTCCGAAATAAAAAATTTCATCGAAGAATGCAGCCGTTCTGCCGTTGACGAACAGATGATCGAGAAGCAAGAAAAGCGCGGATTTAAAATTGATTTGCAGGCGATTAATCCCCTCGACGAAAATCAAAAACTCGACATCTACATCGCCAATTTCGTTTTGATGGAATATGGCACAGGCGCCGTGTTTGGCTGTCCGGCGCATGATGAGAGGGATTTTGAATTTGCGGAGAAATACAATTTACCGATTCGGCAAGTAATTCACCCTCACCCCAGCCCTCTCCCCTCAAGGGAGAGGGGGCAGTCCGAGCTCGGTGTAACTCCCTCTCCCTTGAGGGGAGAGGGCTGGGGTGAGGGTGAATTACCTTACCTCGAAGACGGAATCCTAATCAACTCCTCCTTCCTCAACGGACTCACCTGCGTCCAAGCCAAAGAAAAAGTTTTCGAAATCCTCTCCGCCAAAAACCAAGCGACAAAAAAAACAAACTACCGCCTCCGCGATTGGGGCGTCTCCCGCCAACGCTACTGGGGTTGCCCGATCCCGATTCTTTATTTGGAAGACGGAACTGTCGTGCCCGTCCCCGAAGATCAACTTCCCGTCGAACTGCCTTCCGACGTTGAATTCACTGGCGCCGGCAATCCGCTCGCACTTCATCCAACTTGGAAATACACGACCCACAATGGCCAAAAAGCCATTCGCGAAACTGACACTTTCGACACCTTCTTCGAAAGCTCGTGGTATTTTTTACGCTACATTTCCCCGCAATCCGAAAAAGCTTTCGACCGCGATGCGGCCAATAAATTCATGCCTGTAGACCAATATGTTGGCGGAGTTGAGCACGCGGTTTTGCATTTGCTCTACGCCAGATTTTTTACCAAAGCGCTAAAAAAATGCGGCTACCTCGACATCTCTGAACCCTTCAAAAACCTGCTCACGCAAGGAATGGTCTGCCACCAAACTTACAAAGAAAAAGCGACGGGAAAATGGATTTTCCCCGAAGACGCAATTGGTAAATCCGCCGACGAAGTCGTGATTGGCCGCAGCGAAAAAATGAGTAAGTCGAAAAAAAATGTCGTCGATCCGGCGCACATTGTTGAGTCCTACGGTGCAGACACCGCGCGCCTTTTCATGCTTTCCGACACTCCGCCTTCAAGAGATTTAGATTGGTCGGAAAGTGGGATTGACGGGTGTTGGAAATATGTGAATCGCCTTTGGCGATTGGGCGCTAGGCGTCAGGCGTTAGGCGTTAGGCGGTCAGAGAATGGGTCGGAAATTTTGAAGATTGCTCACAAAACAATCGCCGCCGTCACCGACGAATACGAAAAAAATTCCTTCAACCGTGCGATTGCCAAGATTCGCGAGTTCTCAAATGCACTCGAAAAGTTTGAGGAAAATTCTGCGGAGATGGATTTCGCGTTGAAAAGTTTGACGATTTTAATCTCGCCGATTTTGCCCCACCTCGCCGAAGAATTGTGGGAGAAGCTAGGCGGGCAGGGGCTTGCCAGCGAAGCAGAATTTCCAAAATTCGATCCAAAATTAATCGTCGACGACGTCGTCAGCATTGCGCTGCAAGTCTGCGGAAAGCTGCGGGCAGTGGTTGAAATGCCGAAAGGTTTGGCAAAAGAAGAAATCGAAAAACGCGCTTTTGAAAATGAAAATGTGCGGAAATTTATTGAGGGGAAAGAGGTGAAGAAGGTGATCGTGGTGGCGGATAAGCTGGTGAATGTGGTGGTTTGCTAGTCCCTATCGCGCGATGATACCACACTTGCTCCTGATGCTGATGCTCCAGAAAGCTCTGAAGTTGGTTGTTTTGGAAAAAGAAAATCTGCCAACGCATTTCTTGCAACGTCCTGCTGCGATTTTGTTAAATTGCAGAGAGGTAATGTTGATAAAAACGATCCAATAATACCCATTGTTAAATCGGTACCAAACACTGCTCCAGCAGAAGTTTTATCACTTGTGCTACGAGGAAATTGTCTAAAAGTTGCAATTGTTTGTTCTAAAAAATTATCGCGCATCAATCTGGCAATAGTGTAGCCAGCTGCTTGTTTTGGATTTAAAATTGTTTCTGATTCACCGCCTTCTCTCGCACCACCTCCACCACCTCCTCCACCACTGCTACCACCACCGCTGCTTTTCAAAGATTCTTCTTTTTTAAGTTGCTTTTCAAATTTAGTTTCTAACAGATTTTTAAAATCTCGGAACGTTCTGATTTTCGCTTCGTTGTCAGGGCTTTGTGGAATAGCTTTAACAATTTCTCGTCGTATTTCTGATTCATCTGGCAAGATGGTAAATAGCACATTAAGCGCATTAATATTGACGCTATCAGTGGCAATGGCGCCCAGAAAAGCATGAATGGGCATCCCGCGTAATTTTTCCGGTGGAATATCGCCATATTTGAAAGCGGTATAAATCGCTAACTCAGATGTAATTTTTTTTGCGACGACGTCGCGATCGCCTGTGTGGAGGTGAGGATCTAAGCTATCTGTTAACAAATCTGCAGATGGAATAGCGCCTACATCCAAAAGAATTCTCACCATCTCCAATTTTCCTCGTTCGACAGCTGTTCCAAGCGCTGTATGCTCAGAGGTTATGCCAGCATCATCTTCAACCGAAGATGGTGGGTAAAAAGTTCGAGTTACGCTGTCGTTAATTTTCTCTCTTAAGCTGTCTGCAAGAATTTTGACTAACTTCACATTGCCAGAAACAATTGCGTCTAACAACTCATTAAGTTTTGGTACTGGCGCGTCTGCTCTACTCATAATCAATCTCCATTTAAGTTAAAATTTATAAGGCGGAAAATCTAAATTTTTTGGTGATGTGGTGAAAATTTCGGCACCGTTTTTTGTGACGCCGATTGTGTGTTCGAATTGTGCTGAAAGTGATTTGTCGCGAGTTGTCACTGTCCAGCCATCATGCTTGCTCAAAATCGTTTCATGCTTGCCGGCATTGATCATGGGCTCGATTGTAAAAAACATTCCTTCTTCCAAAATTATTCCCGCACCTTTTTTTCCGTAATGTGTGACGCTTGGTTCGCAGTGAAAAATTCTACCAATTCCATGTCCGCAATAATCGCGCACGACGGAGAAATTATTTTTTTCGGCGTAAGTTTGAATCGCATTTCCGATATCCCCTAAATGGGCTCCTGGTCTGACTTGATCGATGCCAAGCATCAGGCAATCATGCGTGATTTGGGTTAATCTTTTTGCTTTGATTGAAGGCTCACCGGCAAAATACATGCGACTCGAATCACCATGCCAACCGTCCAAAATTACGGTGACGTCGATGTTGACGATGTCACCATCTTGCAGTTTTTTTTCGCTCGGAATTCCGTGGCAAACAACGTGATTGATCGAAGTGCAAATTGATTTTGGAAAGCCTTTGTAATTAAGCGGGGCAGGGATCGCACCATTTTCTAAAATTTTATTGTGACAGAGTTTATCGAGCTCTTCAGTTGCGATTCCAGCAGTTACGAATGGTGTGATGAAGTCCAGAATTTCTGCCGCCAAACGGCCAGCAGCGCGCATTTTGGAGAAGTCGTGATCATTGTGAAGTGTGATGGAATCCGTCATTTAGAATTTTAATTTTGAAATTTTTAAGAAACTAAAACGCTAAAGTCAGCAATGTAAATGTGAAATTTTTATTGCTTTGCTGAAAGCCGCTGCGTAAGTTGCGCGCCCGCTTTTCCTTTAAAATTAATCTTCAATTCAAATGGCAAGAATCACCGTCGAAGACTGCGTAACAGTTGTTCCAAATCGTTTTGAGCTTTGCTTAATTGCGAGTAATCGCGCAAAAAGTATTTTGTCCGGATCCGCGACAACGCTTGATCGCAAAGAAAAACCAGCGGTTATTTCTCTTCGCGAAATTGCCGAAGGTTTGGTTGATGTTGAAAATGTAAAACAAAACATCATCCGCTCGATAAAAAATCGCGGTGGTTTTGAAATTGTTTCTTCAAATGATAATTTTTCTGAAGCTGTAAATGCTGAAAATGAATCAGGAATCGTGCTGAAAGATGACACCTTCGTTGACGAAAATATTCAAATTGATGACTAAAAAAATTAACATTTAACATTTGGCATTTGCAGAAAAAGTCATGCTACAAAATGCTAAATGTTTAAATGTTAAATGACCCAAATGATCTCCTCTCACGATCTAATTTCTAAAATCCGCTCTTACCATCCAAACCTCGACGAAGCCTTGATTCACAAGGCTTACATTCTCTCCAAAACTGCTCACGGAAATCAAAAACGCCATTCAGGCGATCCCTATTTTTCTCATCCTCTTGCCGTCGCAGAAATTCTCGCTGATTTAAAACTCGATCAAGAATCAATCGTTACTGCATTGCTTCACGATGTTGTCGAAGACACCGGAATCACTCTCGAAGAAATTGAAAAAGATTTTGGTGAAGAAATTGCACGCTTGGTTGATGGCGTGACTAAGCTTGGGAAAATCGAATCAGTTCCTTCGAATGAAAGAGTCGCGGAAGATTTTCGTAAACTTGCTTTGGCGATGTCAGAAGATATTCGCGTTTTAGTCGTGAAATTGGCAGACCGTTTGCACAATATGCGCACGCTTTTTTATGTGCCTTCGAAAGAGAAAAAAATTGCAAAAGCGAAGGAAAGTTTGGACATTTATGCGCCACTTGCAGGACGTATCGGACTTAGCAAAATCAAGGATGAATTGCAGGAATTATCTTTTGAAATTCTCGATCCAGAAACCAAAAATTATGTTGTTGATCAGCTCAATGAATTGCGCGAAAAAAATAAAAATTTAATCGAAAAAATTACCGATGATCTGAACGAATTGCTGAAATCAGAAAATGTCGAATATGAAATTTTTGGGCGCGAAAAAAGTCCTTATTCGATTTGGATGAAAATGAAAAAACAAAATGTCGGATTTCACAATCTTCACGACATCATGGCATTTCGCATCATCGTAAAAAATATCGGAGAATGTTACCGAACGCTCGGCATTATAAATTCGTGCTACAACATGATTCCCAGCACCTTCAAGGATTACATCAGCACGCCAAAAGAAAATGGTTACCAGTCACTTCATCTCGCAATTTTAGGGCCATTCAACAAGAAAATCGAAATCCAGATTCGTGATAAAAAAATGCACGAAATTTCTGAGCTCGGAGTTGCGGCTCATTGGAGATACAAGGAAAAATCTTCAAAATCCGCTGCAAAAATAAATGCTGAGAATGAGCAATATCGTTGGGTTCGTGAGCTTATTTCTTTGTTCAAAAATTCTGAAACTGCCAGCGATGTTTTGAAGCAACACAAGCTTTCGATGCATAAGGATGAAGTTTTTTGTTTCACGCCGAATGGCGATATTTTCAATCTTCCTTTTGGTGCGACAGTTCTTGATTTCGCTTATGCAATTCATTCTGAAGTTGGAAATAATTGCGTTTCGGTAAAAGCGAATGGAGCCATCGTGCCGCTTCGGCAAAGGCTGGAGAATGGTGATCAGGTTGAAATTACAACGGCAAAAAATGCGAAGCCTTCAACAAATTGGCTACAATTTGCAGTCACGTCAAAAGCGAAATATGCGATTAAAAATTTTATAAAAAGTGAGAAATTTGATGAATATAGCTCGCTTGGTCGCGCCATTTTAAATAAATTTTTTGCGTCGAAAAATTTAGAGCTCAGCGAAAAAATTTTGGAAAAAACTTTATTAGTCTTCCACAAAAAAACTGTTGCCGATTTATGCGTTAAAGTTGCGGAAGGATTGATCTCGCGGCAAGATGTGCTCAAAGCAATTTATCCCGATTTTGACAATTCATTGTTCAACGGTTATTTAAAAATAATTATTGAGGATTTAAAATCATTTGAAATTATATGAAAAATACATTAAGCTATAAAGGATTTCTGGGATCAGTAAGCTATAGTGATGAAGACCAAGTCTTATTTGG
>CAINKA010000016.1 GCA_903849835.1 uncultured Alphaproteobacteria bacterium | reverse complement strand
CACTTTTAATAACAAGAAAAATAATTAAAAAATTAAGGAAAATTTATGAAAGAAAGTTTAGGTGATTTGCGACAGCCCCTTTAAAAGTCTCACAGCTTTTGCCGGAGTAAGGGAGGCGAGAGTTTCTTTTTTAATAGTCATAAATTTTTACCAAGTTTTTTTGTTAATGCCGATAATTTCAAGCGCGATATTTTTTGACTTCGCATTGGCGCGAAAATCTTCGATAATTTCGATGACGTCGTGGTCGATGAATTTTGATTTTGTGCCGTCAATCACCGCGCTGGAATTGGGTGGAAGTGCAGTCAACATTTGCAAAATGCTGCCCTTGTTGAGGAAAGAAACTTCTTCGGCCAAACGAATAATGTGGCGGTGATTTTTACCTTCTTCGTCGGAAATTTTTTGGTAAGAATTGCGTAAATTTCCGTAGAGAATGAAGCAGATTGAAGCCGCCATTCCCAGCATCACGCCCTTGAGCAGATCAGTCGCAATCATCGCAAAAATTGTGATCGCGAAAGGCAAAAACTGCATGAGGCCGAGTTTGTAAACCTGCTGAAAAATTTGCGGTTTGGCGAGTTTGTAACCAACTGCGATCAGAATGCAGGCAAGGCTCGCCAGCGGAATCATGTTGAGCAGATTCGGAATCGCGATTACGGAAACCAGCAGAAAAAATCCGTGCAAAATTGCCGAATTTTTTGTCTTGCCTCCGAAGGAAATATTGGCACTGCTCCGCACTATGACCTGCGTGATTGGCAAGCCGCCGATTAATCCCGAAATAATATTTCCCAAACCTTGCGCTTTTAATTCACGATTAGTTGGCGTGATTCTTTTTTGCGGATCGAGCTTGTCCGTTGCCTCAACGCAGAGAAGCGTTTCCAGACTTGCGACGACGGCAATCACCAGTGCCATTTCGTAAATTTGTGGATTTTTTAGCTGTGTAAAATCAGGGAAGGTGAAGAGTTTTGCAAACTCACCAAGACTTGCCGCTGTTGGAATCGCGACGATTTGATTTTCTCCGAGCTGAAAAAAATTGCTGAAAATTATTCCAACAATCACCACCAAAAAAGGCGCCTGAATCAGTTTTGAAATTTTGTGTTTTTTGATCACAGAACTTTCCCATAAAATCAAAATCAGCAGCGAAATTATTGAGATGACAATCGCCTCTAACGTGAAGTAATTCAAGCATTCAGAGAGTTTTTCCAAAACTGTTTCTTGCTGCAATTCTTCCGATCCGAAATCGGCGGAAAAATTTTTGTCGTAGCCCAAAGCGTGCGGAATTTGTTTAATGATGATCAGTAATCCGATGCCGGCGAGCATGCCTTTAATGACGGCGGAGGGGAAGTAGTAGGCGATGTTTCCGAGTCGCAAAAATCCCAAAATTATTTGGAATATTCCTGCCAAAATAATCGCCACCAAAAAGCTTTCCCAAGAATTTCCGAGTAGTTGGAGATAGGTGAAAACAATTACAGCAAGACCAGCTGCAGGACCGCTAATGCCAAGGTGCGAGCCACTGGCAGCGCCGACGACAATTCCACCAATTATTCCGGCAATTATTCCTGAAAAAAGTGGTGCGCCTGAGGCAAGAGCAATGCCAAGACAAAGCGGCAAAGCAACGAAGAAGACCACGATGCTAGCCGGTAAATCGGCGCGAATAGTTTTAAATTTTTTTTGCATGTTTTTAGCTTAATTGATTTTCCAAAAGAGTGTGGTGAGGAAATCAATTAAGCGTTGGGAGGGGAGGTGGGAACGGTTGCGGAGAATTGGGGAAGAGCAGCGGAATTAGAGAGGCTGATTGTTTTTGTTGGAGGTAAAAAAATCGGAGAGTTTTTTTGTGAGTGGTCGAAGGTTAAATCTTCGAATTCGAGGTCGGTTTCTTCTTCAGATTGCTGGTTGTCTGAAGATGAAATTTCGATCAAATCATCGCGAAAAGTGTCGGCGAAAGCTGCTTGGGAGCTGAGCAAAAAGCTGAGGCCGATTAGGATTAGAATGAATTTTTTGAAGAGGTTTTGCATGAAAATTTTTGGAGTTGCGTTGGGTGATTTATGTCTGTGGTTAAAATTTTCAAGGTTTCAAATTGTAGGGGCCGATCTTGTGGTCGTTAGTTCAATTGTAGGGGCGACTCTTGTGGTCGCCTGCGGGCTGGCACAAGGCCAGCCCCTACAAAATCCGTTACAAAAAAAATCCTAAAAAACCTTCGTCAAAAATTTAATCCCCGCCAAAATTGTGACGAGCGCGATTCCTTTTTTAAAAATTTCTTCGCTGATTTTCAGATGAATTTTATGGCCGAGTTTTATGGCAACGAAGACTGGAATTATCGTCCAAAAAATGTCATAAAAAAAATCTAATTTTAGTTGACCTTGTAGTGAAAGTTGGATGATGCGGATTAAATTAAAAAAGACGAAAGTCACCGCCAATGTTGTGCGTAGGCCAGATTTAGTTTTAAAATCTTTTTGCAAAGCGCCAGCCCAAAATGGTCCGCCGATTCCGAAGGATCCGCAAGAAATTCCACCAATAAAAAGCAATTTATTTTTGAAGATTTTTGGAAAAATAAATTTGTCAAAAAACATTGTTTTGATCGCAAGAAGAATGAGCAAAATGCCGAAGATTAAGCTTAAAATTTCTGAAGAAAATTTGCTGAAAATGAGGGTGCCTAAAATTGTTCCGGCGGTACAAAGCGGGATCAAAGATCTGAAGATTTTTTTGTCGAAAGATTTGTGATCGGTAAAAACAATGTAAGCGCTGGAACAGGTGCCGATGTAGAGTCCGGCGAGGATCATCTCTTTCAAATCCATAAAAAATCCGAGGATGGCGTAAGCGATTAATCCGCCACCAAAACCCAGAATGCTTTCGATGAAAAATCCGAGGGAAAAACTTGTTGCGATTAGGATTGCGATTGACATAAATTTACGAAAATTCCTTCCAAATTATATATCCATTTCAGTCGAAGAAGCCGAGCTACAAAGTTCATGTCATGCTGAGCTTGTCGAAGCATGATTCTGGGCACTGTGCCTTG
>CAINKA010000015.1 GCA_903849835.1 uncultured Alphaproteobacteria bacterium | reverse complement strand
TAAATTTCCAAAGGCTTGTTTGATCGTAATTTTTACTGGAGATACTGTCGGAGTTCTCACTTGGTTCTCTGCGTTAACGATGTCGCACAAAATATCCATCGATCCCCCTCCATCAAAACACATGCAAATTGTAAAAGTTTTTTTGTCCAACTCTTCAATTGTCTTGCGGTTGATAACCCTTAGCCCGCCTCGCTTGCGATGCTTTTGAGAAAATAGAAAAAGACGATTTAAAATTTTTATGTAACCGTTAATGCGAGAATTTTTGTGAGGCGGAATAGTTCCTGTCATGATTTGTTCATCAGGAACATTGATCAAATATTCAAAAATTAATTCCGCAATTTCCGCCGTCTCTTCTTCGATTTTTTGAAAAATTTCGCTGATCAATTTTAAATTCGCTATTATCTCGGACTCAGTAACTGCGGGTGATAACGATGGGGCTTCCTGATTTTTATGATGCATAAATTTATAAAAAATTTTTTAACAAATTATTCATTTCTGAAAAAATAATATTTTGTGAAGCGAGTCGCATCTTAACAAAATTTAAAACTCTCGGCAAAAGATTTAAGTAATTATGTTTGCCATCGCGCATTGAAAGACGAGAAAAAATTCCAATAATTTTTATATTTCTCTGCAGAGAGAAAATTTCGTAATCACGAATGAACAAAGCTTTTTCGCAATCAGATTTTTTTAAATAATAATCGAAAATTTTATCGCGATTTTTTTTATCCACATCTCTTCGCGCATCTTCAAGAAGCGAAACCAAGTCGTAAGCTTTTGATCCGATCACAGCGTCTTGAAAATCAAGCAAACCAACTTGTTTGAACCCTTCCCTGCTTGGCAAAATCATCAAATTATCCGCATGGAAATCACGTAAAACTAGAGCTCGATTTTCACCGTTCAGCAAATCAAAAAGTTGAAACCATAAAAATTTAAAATGAGCTTTTTCTTGCAAGCTCATCGATTTTTTATGCAGCGGCAAATACCAATCTACGAACAGCATCACTTCACGAAAAAGCAGTGCGTTGTTGTAAAGCGGAAGATCTTGCGGCGCTTTTAATTTATGCAACTCCAACAACGCATCGCATGCTTTTTGGTAGAGTGGAAATTCTTGCGAAATATCAGCCGATAAAATTTTTCCGTAAGTGTCGTCACCAAAATCTTCCAACAAAAGAAATCCGAATTCTTCGTCGCGCGCAAAAATTTTCGGCGCAGAAAAATTATACGAAACTAGAAATTCGTCAATTTTTTCGAATGGCTTGAGGTCTTCATGCTGTGGTGGCGCGAACATCAGCATTCGAGTTTCGCCGTTAAAAAAAATTCTGTAGTAAGATCGAAAAGAAGCATCTCCCGCAACTTTTTTTATCTCACAATTTTCAATTTTATTTTTTGCGAGAAATTTTCGCGCCTGCTCTTCTGGAAGATTTATTGCGTTTAACATGAGTTTAGAAATCCAATTTCGAATACCATTCCGGCGGAGTTACGTTAGAAATTCTATCCTTCAAAATTTCACTAAAAATTTTATGAGACTTGATGAGGCTATACCAATCCTTAGCCGGTAAGTAGTGATGCCAATTGATGTCGCCAAAATAATCCAAGGATGAAATTTGCGCAGCAGCTGCAAAATCCGCGACTGAAATTTGATCTCCGGCGAGATATTTTCTAGTCTCGAGAAGATATTCGATGTAGCTTAGATGCACGTTGAGATTACGTCTTGCGACTCCCAGCAATTCAGAATTTGGCGAATGAGATCCGGGTAAATAACGATTAAAAAATCTTTCATTGAGAACATATTTGCTGACTTCGTGGTAAAATTTTTCGTCAAACCAGTGCTGCAAACGACGAGTTTCTGCGCGTTTTAAAATCGAATCGCCGAGAAAATTTTTTGTCTCCCCATGTTTTTCTTCGATATATTCGATGATCGCCGAACTGCCAGCAACCATGGTGGCGCTGCTATTGTCAAACATCACCGGAACGGTGCCTGCGGGATTCATCGCGATTAACTCTTTGCGTCTTTCCCAGAAATTTTCCTGAACAATCTCAAACCCAATTTCCTTCGCCGCCAGATGAATTCTAACTTTGCGAGAGAAGGGGCAGATTGGGTGGTGATAGAGGCGATACATAAGAAATTTTAGATTTAAGATTTTAGATTTAGAACTTCGCGCGAGTTTTAAATCCTAAATCTAAAATCTTAAATCCTAAATTTCTTTACAAGGTTATGAAAAAAATCGCCCTCATCGACGGCTATGGTTTCGTCTTTCGCGCATATCACTCTTTGCCGCCATTAACACGATCGGACAACACTCCTGTCGGAGCAGTTTACGGTTTTACCAACATGCTGATAAAATTACTTGCTAGCCTCAATGTTTCGCACGCTGCTGTCGTTTTCGATTCTGGATCCAAAACCTTTCGCAACGAAATTTTTCCGGCTTACAAAGCAAATCGTCCGCCCTGCCCTGAAGATTTAAAACCGCAATTCGCAATCGTGCGCCAAGCCGCAGAATCATTGAATTTGGCCATTTTAGAAAAAGTTGGATTTGAAGCGGATGACATCATCGCAACCATCGCAAAAAAATCAGAGGCCGAAGGATATGAAACGCTAATTGTCTCCTCCGACAAAGACCTGATGCAGCTGGTGAATGAAAATGTTTTTATGTATGACGCGATGAAAAATAAATTCATCGGAATTCCAGAAGTCACGGAAAAATTTTTAGTCGGTCCGGAAAAAGTTTTGGATATTTTGTCGCTGATGGGAGACGCGTCAGACAACGTTCCCGGAGTTAGAGGCATCGGCCCCAAAACAGCAGCGGAATTAATTCAACAATTTGGAAATTTAGAAAATATTTTTTCTCATCTCGATGAAATCAAACAAGAAAAACGTCGACAGCTTTTGAGTGACGGAGTTGAAAATGCGAAGCTTTCAAAAAGTTTAATTCGCTTGAAAGAAGATGTTGAGCTTGGAATTTCTTTGAATGATTTGGCGGTAAAATCGATTGATCCTCACAAGCTGATTTCATTTCTTGATCAACAAGGATTTAGATCTTTGATCGCTAGGGTGAAAAAAGAATTTAAAATTGATGACAATGTTGTGGAACTGGCGGACACACAGGTTCGCCCCTACGGTGAAATCAGAAAAACCAAAATTATTTTACAAAAAACTTTCGAGGAAATTTCGCAACAAGCTGCAGCAAATGGCAGTGTTGCGATCGACCACTTCGCAAAAAATGACGAACTCAATTTCATCACAATTTCAACTGCAAAACAAAATGAAGCGCCGAAAGAAATTTTTTATTTCGAAGTAAGAAGTGAAAAAAAAATCCCAGAAAAAAATCAAGAAATCGATCTTTTTAATTTTAATGAACAGCCAGCTCAGAGCCAATCAAGCGAAGGATTTGCAGTCGAGGACTTGAGGGAAATTCTAAAAAATCCAGCAATTAAAAAAATCTTTTTCGATGCAAAAAATTTCCTAAAAATAATCGCGCTGACAACAAACAACTTACAATCAGCAACTACCTTTCACGATTTATCTCTCATCAATCACCTAATAAATTCAGCCACAAAACACAGCTTGCGCGAGCTGATAGATCTTAACCTCAACGAAGATATTGAGGCACGAGGATTTGGAAAAATTTTCTCTGAAATTGAAAAAAATCGTGAGCCAGAAATTTTTTCTGACAGTGCAAAAAAAATAGAGTTTTTAACTTTTCGAAATTTTGCCATTCACCAACTTTATCAAATTTTTTATCCAAAAATTTCTGAGTTAAAGCTAAACAATGCCTATAATTCTTATGAGCTTCCACTCTTAGAAATTCTAGCTCAAATGGAAATTTCTGGAATTAAAATTGACGTCGAAAAATTACATCAACTTTCAGAAGAATTCGCAAAAAAAATCGACGAATTAAGCGGTGAAATTTATGCGATGGCAGGATGCGAATTCAACATCGCCTCACCCAAACAACTTTCGGAAATTTTATTCGACAAACTCGGATTCGCTTCGTCGAAAAAATCAAAAAAAACTGGCGCACTTTCAACTGGGGTTGGAGTGCTTGAAGAGCTTGAGGAAGACGGTCATCCAATCGCGCGAAAAATTTTAGAATTCAGAAAATTTTCAAAATTAAAAAACACTTACACCGATGCTTTACCAAAAGAAATAAATCCAAAAACCGGTAGAATTCACACCCATTTTTCAACGATTTCAACCATCACGGGACGGCTCAGCTCAAGCAATCCCAACTTACAAAATATTCCGATAAAAAGTTTGGAAGGACAAAAAATTCGCGAAGCATTCGTCGCAGAAAAAAATCATTTTTTAATTTCAGCAGATTATTCGCAGATCGAATTGCGAGTGATTGCTCACGTCGCAAAAATCGAAAATTTAATTCAGGCTTTTAAGGATGGAAAAGACATTCACCGAATTACTGCGAGCCAAGTTTTTAAAATTCCGGAAGAAAAAATTGACGACAAAACTCGATCAAAAGCCAAGGCAATAAATTTTGGAATTATTTACGGAATCAGTGCTTTCGGGCTTGCAAGGCAGCTCGATATTTCGCGAAGTGAGGCGGCGGATTACATAAAATCCTATCTCCAAGCCTATCCCGGAATCGATTCCTACATGAAAAATTACATCGATCTTGCGCGCAAAAATGGCTATGTCGAAACGCTTTCCGGCCGCAAATGTTTCATTCACGAAATCAGCAATAAAAACCCGATGATTCGCGCAGAAGCTGAGAGACTTGCGATTAATGCACCAATTCAAGGAAGTGCTGCGGACATCATCAAAAAGGCGATGATTCGTTTAAGCAAAAAATTTTCAGCAGAGAAATTGCAATCAAAAATTATTTTACAAATTCACGATGAATTGATTGTTGAAGCACCAAAAAACGAAGTGGAATTCGCAGCAAAAATTTTAAAATCCGAAATGGAAAATGCGGTGAATTTGGATGTGCCAATTTGTGTGGATGTGAAGGTGGGAGAGAGGTGGAGATGATGATGTTTTTGAGCCTGCAGAAAAGTCATGCTGAGCTTGTAGAAATGTCATGCTGAGCTTGTCGAAGCATGATTCAAGCCACACCGCGCCATGAATCATGCTTCGACAGGCTCAGCCTGACGCTGAAAGCTAGACGGGGACACTGGATTTTTTAAACAGCTTTCCCAACCACCTCTTTCATCCTCGCTTCCAGCGCTTCGTAGGAGAATTTTTCTTTCAATCTCACAAAAGAATTTTCAATCATCGAGTTCACTAATTCAGGCTCATCAATCATTTTTAAAACAGCGCTGGTGATGCGATTTTCAAGGCTATCTAACGGCTCCAAATTAACCAATAATCCGTCAATTCCGTTTCGTAAAATTTCTTTCGGACCATCCGCATCAGTTGAGATTATTGGCTTGCGGAACTTCATAGCCTCCAACAAAACCACTCCAAAAGTTTCGCGCTGCGATGTAACGCACAGAATGTCGATCGACTCAAAAAATTCTTTTTTGTTTTTGATCCAACCTAAAAATTCAACCTTCTTTTCCAGATTTAATTCCTTCGTCAACTTGCGCAAAAAGGGTTCTTTCGGACCAGAGCCTGCAATTTTTAAAATAAAATTTTTATCAGAAATTTTTGATAATTGTGCGAGCGATTTTATTGCGTAGCGGAAGGCTTTAGATTTATCCAAGCGACCAATTACGCCAATCACAATTGTTTCTTTTTTTTGCAAATTAATTTTCGGTGCAACCATGATCGCATCAGTCAAATCAATGGCATTTGGTATGACAAAGCTTTTATTTTCTGGCTGACCTAGTTGCACAGTTTTATAAAAAATTTCTTTATTCACCGATAAAATTAAATCCGAACCGATCGAACGTTTCACGTTCATGCTGTGATTTATTGCGACTAATAAAATTTTTTTATTCGTAATTTTTTTTATCGCTTTGCGAGTCAAAACCATGGATCGCCCGACATGTGCAAAAACAGCGTCGGCATTAAATTCTTCTAAAATTTTTTGAATTTTTTTTGCGGCAAAAAAATCGTGATGACCGAGAGAATTTTTTATTTTTTCAACCTTTACCCCAAGATCAGAAACACTGTCAGCGTAGGGCGCATCACTTTTTACAATCGCCAAAACATCGTGTCCTAACTTTCTTAGAACAGCTGAGTAATCAATAAATACCTGCTCTGCGCCACCATTTTGTGACGTCAAAATTATGTTAACGATTTTCATTTATTGGCTAATTTTTCTCTGGCTTTTAGGTAGGAGACTATCGGATAAAGCCCCGCAAGAAGCGCGATCAAAAATCCCAACCAACCTTCCCTGTAACCTTTTTTAAAAATGAAGGATTTACAAAATCTAGAAATGATGGAGGCAGCTCCTCTTAACTTACCGCCAATAACTTTTTTATTAGCAATCATGTCATTCGCGCGCCACGTTGTGTAGCGATTAAATCGCGCGATTAAATCAAAAATATCTTCGTCAACAAAATGGATTATCGGGTTTCTAAAGAATTTAATTTCAGCATTTAAATCGCAAGTTGGGTGAACTTCCTTATCTTCGTGATAGTGCTTCAATCCATGATAGGCCATGGTTTGACGACTTGTAACGCCAAGCGTTCTCAACCATCCGAATCTTATGTAACGCTTTCCGATATGATTTGCGATTGGAGCCGTAAAAGCACAAGGAGGAAAATTTTTTACCGCTAAAATTTCCTTCGCTAAATCGGGAGAAACTCTTTCATCAGCATCAATTTCTAAAATCCATTCTCCATCTGCGGCATTAAGAGCCACGTTTCTTCGCGCACCTTCGAGATTCCAAGAACCTTCGATGATTTTATCAGTAAATTTTTGCACAATTTCTTTGGTGTGATCAGTACATTTATCAAGCACAACTACGATCTCATCAACGAAATGAAGACTTTGCAGACATGCTTCGATTTTTTTTTCTTCGTTATGAGCAACAATTACAGCGGAAATTTTTGACATGAATGGAATTTAAAATTGACTTGAGACCTGCTGAAATTTATGGTTCAGAGCCCTCATTTGTCAAAATAAAATTCATTAAAATTTTCAAAATTTATGACTAGAATCGAATTGCCAAACCTTCCTTACGCCAGAACTGCCTTAGCTCCACACATTTCTGAAAACACAATTAATTTTCACTACGGCAAACATCACCAAGCTTACGTCACCAATTTAAACAACTTGATTGCCGGCACTGAATTGGAAGGAAAATCGCTCGAAGAAATAATCAAAATTTCCGCCGCTGACAAAACAAAAGCCGGAATTTTTAACAACTCGGCACAAGTTTGGAATCACACTTTTTACTGGCATTCAATGAAACCAAATGGCGGCGGAAAGCCATCTGGCGCGCTTCTACAGCAAATCGAAACTGACTTCGGTTCTTACGAAAATTTTGTTTCCGAATTTAAAAATGCCGGAGCAACTCAATTCGGATCAGGCTGGGCTTGGCTCGTGCTCGATGGCGAAAAATTAAAAATTGTTAAAACCGCCAACGCCGAAACCCCCCTCACCTCTTCCGCCAAGCCTTTGATGACAATGGATGTTTGGGAACACGCCTATTATTTAGACTTCCAAAACGCCCGCCCTACTTACATCGACACGTTTTTGAATCACTTGGTGAATTGGGATTTTGTTAATGAAAATCTGAAGAAATAATTTTAACCGTCGCGTCAAAAGTCTACTTACGACTTACGACTTACGACTTACGACTAAAGCCATGCGCACAGCAAAAATCGAACGAAACACCAAAGAAACCAAAATCAAAGTTGAGGTGAATCTCGACGGAACCGGTCAGTTCAAGGTCTCAACCGGCATCGGATTTTTCGATCACATGGTTGAGCAACTTTCGCATCATTCGCTGATCGACATTACTCTCGAAACCAAAGGCGATCTGCACATCGATTTTCACCACACGGTTGAAGACTCGGCGATCACTCTCGGCGATGCGATCAAGCAAGCGCTCGGCGACAAAAAAGGCATCACCCGCTTCGGCCATTCTTACGTGCCAATGGATGAAACTCTCAGCCGCTGCGTTGTTGATTTATCTGGCCGCGCCTACCCGCTCTTCAATTGCGAATTCAAACGCGACAAAGTTGGCGAAATGGATTGCGAACTTTTCCGCGAATTTTTCTTCGCCCTCGCGCAATCAATCGGCTGCAATCTTCACATCGAAAATCTTTACGGCGTGAATAATCACCACATCGTTGAATCATGCTTCAAAGCCTTGGCGCGCGCGCTTCGTCAAGCAATCACGATTGATGAAAGAAAAAAAGATGCGGTGAATTCGACCAAAGGAATTTTGTAAAAAATGCCGCTCTTAAAAAAAATTTCGCAAAATAAGAAAATCACCAAGCCAGTAATCTACGGCATCTCCGGCACTGTTTTAACCGACGCAGAAAAATATTTTTTCTCCAAAAACGGCGCGCTCGGATTCATTATTTTCGCCAGAAATATCACCGACAAAACTCAGCTAAAAAATCTTACAAATTCACTTCGTGAAGTGATGGGTGGCGAAGTTTTAATTTTGGTTGATCAAGAAGGTGGAAGAGTCGCGCGCCTTAAACCGCCTCACTGGAAGGCCTATCCGACCGGTCAACATTTTGCCGATCTTTACCGCGCTAATTCCGAATTGGCGAAAGAAGTTTTGTTCAAAAATTTTGCCGAGATTGCGCGCGATTTAGTTGAGGTTGGAATCAATGTCGATTGCGCGCCCGTCCTCGACATTCTCACCGAAAAAACTCACCAAGTGATCGGCGATCGCGCTTACGGTAGAGAAGCAAATCAAGTTTCAGAACTAGGCAGAAAAGTTTGCGAAGGCCTGCTCAGCGAAGGAGTTTTTCCTGTCATCAAACACATTCCTGGACACGGCCGCGGCACGTCAGACAGCCATTTAGAATTGCCGATTGTCGATGCCAGTTTGGAAGAATTACGCGCCACAGATTTTGTTCCCTTCAAAAATCTCCGCGACCAAAAATTCGCAATGACGGCGCATATTCGCTACAGCGCGATCGACAAAAATAACTGCGCCACAATTTCAAAAACCGCGATCGATTTAATCCGCAATGAAATCGGTTTTAAAAATATTTTGATGAGTGACGATGTGTCGATGAAAGCGCTTGCTGGCAGCTTCGCCGAGAAAACGAAATTAATTCTAGACGCAGGCTGCGATTTAGTTTTGCACTGCAATGGCGAGATGAAAGAGATGGAGGAAATTAATTCTGCTTTGCCGAATTTGGGTGATGAGTTTTGGGAAAGGTTTGTAAAATAAAAAATCTCTCAATGTCATGCTAAGCCTGTCCGCTGTCATGCTGAGCCTGTCGAAGCATGATTCAAGGCAAAACCGTGCCCAAGATCATGCTTCGACAGGCTCAGCATGACATTTCTCTTAAATTTAGGCAAT
>CAINKA010000014.1 GCA_903849835.1 uncultured Alphaproteobacteria bacterium | reverse complement strand
GCTTCGCCCTTCGACAGGCTCAGGATGGGCTCAGCATGACATTGGAATAATACTAAATGCCCCTATCCAAACTCCCCCAAAAATCCCAAGGAATAATTTTCGCAATCCTCTCCTGTTTCTTCGCGTCAGTGCTGATTGCGATCGTTCGTCATTTATCTTCCGACTACCATATTTTTTTCATCGTGATGGTGCGGAATTTTTTTGGGCTGCTGTTTTTTTTGCCGCAAATTATGCGGGATTACAAACATGTTTTGGCGACGAATAAATTGCGGCTGCATATTTTTCGCGGCGTTAATGGTTTGATTTCGATGCTGATCTGGTTTCACGTCGTCACCGTTTTGCCCTTGTCGGAAGCGGTTTCGGTTAGTTTTATCATCCCGATAATTACCACAATTGTTGCGATAATTTTCCTGAAAGAAAAAGTTAAAAGCCATGCTTGGATTGGCACCTTCATTGGCTTTGTTGGAATTTTAATTATTTTGCGCCCAGGTTTTAAAGAATTTAATTACGCCTATTTTTACTCTTTCGCCTCGGTGATTTTGTGGGTAATTTCCAACATCGTGATCAAGGTTATGACTAGGACGGAGAAGCCTCAAACCATAGTGGCCTACATGTCTTTCGTGATGCTAATTTGTTCAATTCCGATCGCATTTCCTTACATGGAGCCGATCGGGTTGGAAAGTTTTTTCTGGTTTGCTTTGCTCGGATTAGTTTCGAATTTAACCCATATTTGCATTTCTAATTCCTATGCTAAAAGTGACCTCTCAGCCGTTCAGCCATTTGACTTCACGCGATTAATTTTTACCGCTATTATTTCTTATTTTGCCTTTGACGAAGTGGTTGATGTTTGGGTAATTATTGGCTCGCTGGTAATTTTATTTGGCGTGATCATCGTGATGCCAAGGCGCGACGGCCATAAAAAACAAAAAATTCTCGCAGTAGACGCATAAATGCTAAACTATTTCAAGCAAGCAACAGAGCAGCTCAAGCGGGAAAATCGTTACCGCGAATTCGTAAATATTTCGCGAATTTGCGGCGAATTTCCTCGTGCCATCAATAATAAAAACGGCAAAAAAATTACGGTTTGGTGTTCAAATGATTACCTCGGAATGGGACAAAATCCGGCGGCAATTGATGAAGCGGTCAAGGCATTAAAGTGCTACGGCGTTGGATCGGGAGGCACTCGAAATATTTCCGGAACAAATTTTCCGCTGACAGAACTTGAACAAGAAGTTGCTGATTTACACCGCAAAGAAGCCGCGCTGGTTTTCGTTTCTGGCTATGTTGCCAACGATGCTACGATTCAAACTTTGGCAAAAATAATTCCGAATTTAATAATTTTTTCTGACGAAAAAAATCACGCCTCGATCATTTCTGGCATCAGGAATAGCAAGCTCGAAAAGCATATTTTTCGCCATAATGACATTGCTGATTTAGAAAAATTATTGGCGCAGCATTCAAAATCTCAGCCAAAAATAATCATCACCGAGTCAGTGTTTTCAATGGATGGCGACTTCGGAAAAATTTCTGAAATTGTTGATTTGGCCAAAAAATATTCCGCTTTGACTTACGTCGACGAAGTTCACGGAGTAGGGCTTTACGGCAAGAGTGGCGCGGGTTTGTGCGAAGAGCTGGGGCTTGCAAATGAGGTCGATATCATCCAGGGAACTTTCGCTAAAGCTTTCGGAACAATCGGTGGATACATTGCCGGCAAAAGTGAAATCATCGATGCAATTCGCTCAATCGCTTCGGGATTTATTTTTACCACTTCGCTTCCGCCAGTGGTTGCGGCGGCTACGATCAGTAATATTCGTCATTTGAAAAAAAGTGAAATTGAGCGCGAAGAAATGAAAAAAAATGTGGCGCGTTTGAAAAGCCAATTAAAAAAATCCGGAATAAAAATTGCCGAAAATAATTCCCACATCGTTTCAGTTAAAATCGGCGACGCCGCCAAAGCCAAAGCCATTTCGCAACGCTTGCTCGATGAGTTCAACATCTACGTCCAGCACATAAATTTTCCAACAGTTGCAAGAGGAGACGAGCGGTTGCGCATTACAGTGACGCCGCTGCACAGCGAGGGGATGATTGTGGAATTGGTGAAGTCACTAACAATTTGCCTGTAGGGGCGGACCCATGTGTCCGCCCGCGAACACGGCGCGGGACGACATGCGGGTCGTCCCCTACATCGCAAATGATTCGATAAAATGCTGCAAAATCACACTCGCCGCAATGTCATCCACAAATTTATTTTTTTTGCGTGACAGTGGCGAAGCGTGGAATTCTCTGGCTTCGAAGCTGCTCAACCTTTCGTCAAAAAGAAAAATCGGAAATTTTTTTTCTAAAAATTCGTCAAATTTTTCCGCGAATTTTTCCGCGAATTCTGACATTTCTTGCTCGTCACCCGACATCGTCAAAGGCAGACCAATCACGATTCCGACGATTTTATTTTCCAAAATAATTTCGCGGATTTTTTTAAAATCTTTTTGATCGCTCTGACGATTTAAAATTAATTTCGGCGTCGCGATTGTTTGAGTTTCGTCGCAAATCGCGATCCCAATTCTTTTGGTGCCAACATCAATTGCCAGCAACCGACCCTTTGATGGCGAGGCTTGATTTAATTGGTCTGCATTACTAAAAATCATTTTTTGTTTTTAATTTTTTTAAAAAAATATGTCGAAAGTTACAGCTGAAGATATCAAAAAAATTTCTCGTTTAGCAAGAATTGAAGTTGCTCCAGAAAATCGCGAAAGCATCGCGCAGCAAGTTGGAGGAATCATCGGTTGGGTTGAAAAACTAAACGAAGTCAACACCGACAATGTCGAACCCCTGACAAATGTTTCAGAAAGTTTTTTGCGTTTAAACAAAGACGAAATCACTGACGGCAATATCGCAGAGGATATTTTAAAAAATTCCAAAGATGCGAAATACGGATATTTCGCGGTGCCGAAAGTGATTGAGTAAATTTTTAATGTCATGCTGAGCCTGTCGAAGCATGATTCTAGGCACGGTTGCTTCTAGGCACGGTGCCCAGAATCATGCTTCGACAGGCTCAGCATGACATTGAGGTAAGCTCAGTATGACTTTAATTTGAATTTTTCTTGTCCCAACTCTCCTTCCCCTTCCAAACCAGTTTTAATTCCTACCGCGAAGAAGATTTTTTGCTGCTCGCAGAAAATTCTACCGCCGTAAATTTTCTCAAAAAATTTTTTGCGCAGGAAAATTTTTCTAAATCACAATTTTCGTCGGTGATTCTTAAAGCCGCGCCATTCGCGGGGAAAACGCATCTGCTGCACATCTTCGCCAAAAAATTTCACGCAGAATTTTTAGAAAAAGAAAAAATTTCTAACGTCAATCCGGCGGATTTTTTTAGCGAA
Organism: uncultured Alphaproteobacteria bacterium; assembly: GCA_903849835.1. Taxonomy (GTDB): domain Bacteria; phylum Pseudomonadota; class Alphaproteobacteria; order Rickettsiales; family UBA1997; genus UBA2645. Next base: position 11,207 of record CAINKA010000014.1, on the reverse strand, counting down.
AATAAATTTTACATTTTGGAAGACGTCAATGAAATCACGGATGAAGAGCTGCTGCTGCGCTTGATTAATTCCGCTTTTGAGTCTGGCGCTTTTTTGATTTTGAGCGCTGATTCAGTGGCGCAATTTCGGCTCAAAGATTTGACCTCGCGCCTCAAAAATATTTTCACCGTCGAAATCAAAAATCCCTCTCAGGAAGCAATCAAACAACTTTTGGTGAATGGCTTTGCCCGCAGGCAAATCAAGGTCTCTCGCCAAGTAACAGATTTAATTTCCGACCGCATTTACCGCAGCTACGAAGCAGTTTTCGCCGCGGTGAAAAAAGTTGAATCGCTCTGTCAGGAGGGCGGGGGGAGTTTTGGCGTGAGGGAGATCGGGGAGATTTTTTAGCGCTTAGCGCAGGATCTAGCGCAGGACTAGCGCAGGGAATTAGCGCAGGACTAGCCGCAGGGACTAGCGCAGGACGGGGTTTGTAACCCCGTCCTCACGTTCAGTTCAAAGTGTTAAGTTTTACACGAACATTTGAACGGGGTTACAAACCCCGTCCAGCGGAGGGGATGACAGCAGAAAAAACTAACTTTCCGGTAAATTTTTCACAAAATTCCAACACAGCCCAAACCCTTGCCCCCACTAGCCTAAGCAGTGATTTTTTGAATTGTGCCTTTACGGGCACAATTCAATTTTCCCCAACAAAAAAACCCCGCCATTTCTGACGGGGTTTTTTTATTTTTTTTAGAAGGTGAGATTTTTTTAAGAAATGACGCAGCAGCCCCGAGTGTCTGGATCTACCCCAGCTGGATAAACTTTGCTAACCCCTCTAGACTGAATCTTTTTGGGTGGAGTAAAATTAGGCAGGTCTCCTTTGTGGCCAGGGGTTCGGGGCGTGAGCGCTGGCGAACTCACCAATGCCAACGCCCATTTATTCATTGCCTCTTCACCATCTCCGCCCTCCGGCACATATTTCGACGCTGCTTCACCAGCCTTCGACTCTGACGCACCTAATTCTGGCGTAACTGGCGACTTCGACATTTTTCCTTTTGACATTTCTACTCCATTATTTTTTTTAAAAAAAACTCCAACGCCACCTTCGCCGCTTCCTTCTGCGCTTCCTTTTTCGACTTGCCGGAGGCGCTGAATTCGCGGTTTAAATGTGCGAGTTTGACGGTGGAGATGAAGTGTGGTGAGTGGTCACTGCCGCCGCTTTGGGTGGTGGAATATTGCGGCAATTGTTTCGAAAGAACTTGGGCGAGCTCTTGCAATTCGGACACGGGATCTTTCGGCGGCGCGATTTCTTGTTCCAAAATTTCACGCCAAAATTTCAGGATAAAATTTTTGGCGGCGGAGAAATCGGAATCGAGATAAATCGCGCCGATTAAGGCCTCAAGCGAATTTTCTAAATTTCGTTTATTTGTTTTCCCGCCGAGTTTTTTTTCACCATTGCTGATCTGTAAAACTTCGTCGACGCCGATTTCGAGCGCAATTTTCGCCAAAGTTTCGCCCGAAACTAAAGCGGCCTGACGCTTAGAAAGCGCGCCTTCCATCTCGGTTGGATATTTCTGCATCAAGAACTCGCCAATCACCAAAGACAAAACCTTGTCACCCAAAAATTCGAGGCGTTGGTAATTTGGTTTTGATTTCATTTCTTTGGAAAGGCTCGGGTGGGTGAGGGCTTCGTCGAGAAGGCTTTCGTTGGTGAAGTGGTGTGAGATTTTTTGGGGGAAGGTGGAAAATGACGTCATTTTAAAAATTTAAGTTAGCGAAAAAGTTTTACCGAGCTTTTACCTCAATGTCATGCTGAGCCTGTCGAAGCATGATTCTAGCCGCGTACCACGAATCATGCTTCGACAGGCTCAGCATGACATTGAGAGAATGGTGCTACTGTTTAATCCACCTTCTTCAAAACCCTCTCAAACCGAATCGCACTCGGCCAATTCCAAAATTGCCAAGTTGGTTTTGAATTGGAAAAGAAAATTATTGTGGCGCGGCCGACGAGATTTTCTTTTGGCACGTAGCCGACGTGAGTTAAAAATCTGCTGTCCTGCGAATTGTCGCGATTGTCTCCCATCATGAAATACGTGCCTTCTGGCACTTCATAAATTCCGGTATTATCCGCTTCTGATCCAGAATTTTCATCTAAAATTTGAATTATTTTTCCTTCTGGCAAAGTTTCTAAAAATTTTTTTATTTCATTTTCCATCCCAAGATTTTCGTCATAAAAAATTCCGTCAGAAATTTTTTTTACTTCCTCGTCATTGATGAAAAGCACGCCATTGCGCATTTGGATGCGATCTCTTGGAAGGCCAATAATGCGTTTGACGTAGTTGATGCTTGGGTCAGAAGGCAATCGAAAAACCGCAACATCGCCGCGCTTCGGCTCACTTTCCCAAATTCTTCCCTCAAAAAAATCGAAGCCGAATGGGAAAGAATAGCGGCTGTAACCGTAAGAATATTTGGCGACAAAAATGTAATCGCCGATCAGCAATCCCGGTTTCATCGAGCTTGATGGAATGTGAAATGGCTCAAAAAAAAGCGAACGCACGAAGCCGGCGCAGACTAGAGCTACGAGGAGAGTGGGGATGAAGCCGAGAGGTTTTTTGGGTTGGGTCATTGTTGAAATTGTTGATTAAGCCTCCTTTGAAAAAGGAGGTGGCCTCGCGAAAGCGAGGTCGGAGGATTTACTCGTCGCGAGTTCGGAGTTTATTTTTCAGTATTTCTCCCGTCTCGAGCAAATCACCCTTCCGCCGCTAACGCGGCTCCCTCCCTCTTTTTCAAAGAGGGTTTCGCCGGGCTTAACCTCCTTTGAAAAAGGAGGTGGCCTCGCCGAATGGCGAGGTCGGAGGATTTACTCGTCGCGAGTTCGGAGTTTATTTTTCAGTATTTCTCCCGTCTCGAGCAAATCACCCTTCCGCCGCTACGCGTCTCCCTCCCTCTTTTTACTCACAAAATTTTTTTATTTTTTTGAGTGAGTTGCAATCGCTAAGGCGATTGTCAAAGAGGGTTAGTTGGAATTAAATTCCTCCCATCCATCTCACTCGGTTTTTCAATTTGTAGGAGATGAAGAATTGTTGGGGCGATGTCGCGCAGGCTGCCATTTTCTAGCTTTGCGCCAGTAAGAAAATTTTTTCCGATTAAAATTAGCGGAACAGGATTTGTGGTGTGGGAAGTGTGAGGTAAATGATTTTCGTCGAGTAGGCATTCGATATTTCCGTGATCGGCCGAGATCAGCATCGTGCCATTTTTTTCTAAAATAATTTTTTCGAGAAGTCCGAGTTGTTGGTCGATTGCTTCGCAGGCGGCAATTGATGGAGCTAGGCAGCCACTGTGTCCAACCATGTCGGGATTGGCGTAATTGACGAGAATGAAATCGAATTTTTCGGAAGAAATTGCCGCGCGTAATTTTTCGCCGACTTCGCTCGCCGACATTTCTGGCTGCAAATCGTAAGTCGCAACTGCGGGCGATTTTATTAAAATTCTTTCTTCGCCGCTAAATTCTTTTTCCTGTCCGCAAGAAAAAAAGAAAGTGACGTGGGCGTATTTTTCAGTCTCGGCGATCCGCAATTGCGTAAGGCCGCGAGCGGATAAAATTTCTGGCAGAGAATTTTTTATTTCGATTGGTGGGAATAAAATTTCGTAAGATTCGTTGAGCTTTTCGGAATATTTGGTGAGGGCGATTGCGTGGGAAAATTTTTTATTTTCGAAAATTTTTTCCGAAATTTGGCGAGCGCGATCAGCGCGGAAATTGCAGAAGAGCAGGGCGTCGCCGTCAGTGATTCCAGTGTAGTCGCCGATGACGCAGGGTCTCACAAATTCGTCGGTGATATTTTTTTCGTAAGAATTTTTTACTGCAGAAATTGCGTCGGGAAATTTTTCACCGTCAGCGGAAAAAATTGCGTTGGTGGCGAGTTCGATCCGATCCCATTTTTGGTCGCGATCCATGGCGTAGTAGCGGCCGGAGATGGTGGCGATTCTAGCGCTGGACAAACTTGCGCTGGACGGGGTTTGTAACCCCGTCCACATGTTCATGTCATCTTGACTGGAACTGAACGTGGGGACGGGGTTACAAACCCCGTCCCGCATCTCATTCCAAACCCCGTCCCGCATTTTTTCTAGAAATGTAATTGCACTCTTCTGCGCCACATCCCTTCCATCCAAAAACGCATGCAGCAAAACTTTCACCCCATTTTTCGCGAGCAAATCGGCGAGAAAAATAATGTGATTAATGTGCGAATGCACGCCGCCGTCAGACAGCAATCCCATCAAGTGGCAAGCCTTTCCCGAGCTTTTCAAGTCGGCGATTAATTTTTGTAATTTTGGATTTTTTTCAAGCGAGCCATCGGCAATCGCATTGTTGATGCGCGGCAAATCTTGAAAAATAATTCGCCCCGCTCCGATCGTCATGTGTCCAACTTCCGAATTGCCCATTTGCCCAACAGGCAAGCCAACGGAAAGGCCAGAAGTTTCGAGTTGTGAGTTCGGATAAGTTTTAAAAAAGCGATTGTAATTCGGAAGTTTTGCGCGCGCGATCGCGTTGTTTGGATCAGTTGCGTCGCCAATTCCCCAGCCGTCGAGGATGCAGAGTAGGAGCGGTTTTTTCATGCTAATTTTGCTTGTTCTTCTTGAATAATTTTTTGCAATTCCTCTTCGCGCGGAAGGTTAACGAGATATTTTGAAACGAAGAGTTTTTGCGAAATTCCGCCGGTTGCATATTTGACCAGAGCTTCATTTTTGCTAGCGCAGAGGATGATCCCGACGGGTTCTCTATCTCCTTTGGTCATCTCATTTTCTTTGAAATAATTGAGGTAAAGATTCATCTGTCCTGCATCGGCGTGAGAAAATTCGCCGAGCTTGAGATCAAGCAACACGTGGCACTTGAGGATGCGATGATAAAAAACGAGATCGATGCGATAATGTGTGTTGTCGAATGTGATGCGTTTTTGGCGCGCCTCAAAACAAAATCCTCGCCCCATTTCTACTAAGAATTTTTGCAAATGATTTGTGATCGCCTGCTCAAGGTCATTTTCGCTGTAATCAGATTTTTCTGGCAGGCCAAGAAATTCAAGGATGTAGGGATTTTTTATTAGATCTTCTGGCAAAATTTCTGAATCACTTTCTATTTTTTCTAATGCCGATTTTTTGTTTTTAGAAATGGAGGTTCTTTCGAAAAGCATTGTGTCCATCGCGCGTTTTAATTCACGAATGCTGCAGTTATTTTTGATTGCGTAAACTTCGTAGAAGGCTCGTTTTGTAGGAGATTCAGCTTTCATCAACTCGATGAAGTGCGAGAAGCTAAGGTGCGAGAGAAGAAGTTTTGGGTCGGTTGCGAGATCATTTTTTGTTTGATCACCAATCAGTTTGATGCTGCGGAATTCTCCAGACAGCGTCTGGACAATTTGAGAAATATGAGGGTAAGAAAAATAAAACTGCTTACAGGATTGAAGCAGTGAGTGCGAGAAGCCTTTAACGTCATTTGCTTTTAAAGTCTTTTCCAAATTGCGAACAATTTGCTTTCCGTACTTCGCCCGATCCTCCCCATTCTGCTCATATTCCACGATGTAATGGCCAATAACAAAATTGCGCAGAGTCAGAGAACTGTTGATCTGACGCAGCGCTTGATCCGAAAAAAATTTGTGAATTTTTGTGATTTGAGAAGTGAGTTTTGTGATGTTCATGGGTTTATTTTTTTGGGTTTATTTTTGGTAAAGTTCATTGATCGAAATTTCCTTTTTCTCTCCAGTTTTTCGATCTTTCACTTCAACCTTTCCAGCCGCTGCAGACTTCGGTCCAACGATGATTTGAGTTGGGATTCCGATGAGGTCGGCGATGGAAAATTTTTGGCCTAAGCTGGCTTTGGTGTCGTCGTAAATTATCTCCGTCCCATTGGCAGAAAATTTTTGGTAAATTTCTTCGCAAAGTTTGTCGCAGAGCTCATCGCCAGCGCGCACGTTGATCAAAGCAATTTGGAACGGCGCGATTTCTTTCGGCCAAATAATTCCACTTGCATCGTGATTGGCTTCGATCGCGGCGGCGACAACGCGCGATGCACCAATGCCGTACGACCCCATGTTTGGATAAATTTTTTGGTTGTTATTATGAACCCCCATCGCGCCGCTAACGCGCTCGCTCGATCCCCCTAAACAGGGGGATCCTGGTCCCATTACTGACGCTTCGAGCGCCTTCGAATATTTTAGTCCAAAATTAAAAATGTGGCCAACTTCAATGCCGCGCCTTGAGGCTAGCTGTTCGGCGGCGATCGGACATTTTTCCGGCACGTGCATTTCGTCAGCCATTGCGTAAAGATTCTGCATTTCAACAACGCTCAAATTTTCACTTTCAAAACGTTTATCGTAATAAATCGCGCTCTCTCCCGTGTCGGCTAAAATGTGAAATTCGTGCGACAAATCTCCGCCGATTGCACCAGTGTCAGCCCGCACTGCCATTGGTTTCAAACCCATCTTGCGGAAAATTTTGAAGTAGGTTTCGTACATCAAATTGTAAGTTTTTTTCGCGCTCACCTCATCCAAATCGAAGGAATAAGAATCTTTCATCAAGAACTCGCGACCACGCATCAAGCCGAAGCGCGGGCGAATTTCGTCGCGGAATTTCCAGTGAATTTGGTAAAAATTTTTCGGAAGATCTTTGTAGGACGTGACGTTTTTGCGAAAAATATCGGTGATCACTTCCTCGTGAGTTGGTCCGTAGAGGATGTCGCGATCGTGGCGATCTTTGATGCGAAGCATCTCTTTGCCGTAGGCGTCGTAGCGGCCAGACTCGATCCACAATTCTGCCGGTTGAATCGTCGGCATCAAAACTTCGAGCGCGCCCGCCGCATCCATTTCCTCGCGAATAATTTTTTCAACCTTGCGCAAAACACGAAGGCCAAGCGGCAACCAAGTGTAAATCCCTGACGCGGTCTGGCGAATCATGCCAGCGCGGATCATGAGTTGATGCGAGGCGATGGTGGCGTCGATTGGATTTTCTTTGAGGGTGGGGAGGAAATATTGGGAGAGTTTCATTATTTTGCGAAAGTTGATATTACAAAAGTCGGCATGGATATTTGAGTGCATGGACTGGGAATTCTTGGTCGGGAGGTGGTTTCTGGATTTATCCGGAGCCGCCTTCTTTTTTGCCGAAAGAAAATTTGCCAGTTATTAAAATCTCGATCAATTTTTTCCAAAGTAATGATCTCCGCATTCATCAAGAAATGCGATGAAACGTGAAGTGGATGAGGTCATGTTTGTTCGGTGATTTTCTTAATAAAATTCTGCGCCACCCTAACTCCGTGAATGTCGATCGAGTGATCGAGATTTGGAAAAGAATGAGCTTCGTGGGAAATTTTTTCGGCGGTTAAAAGTTTTTTTGCTTCGATGAAATGGGCGAAAGGCAGCACCGAATCAGCTTCGCCGTGAATCAAACAAATTTCTGGTTTTGAAATAATTTTTTCTCCAAGCATTTCCGGTAAAATTATTTTTCCGGAAAAAGAAATTATTCCCGCGGGTTTTTTTGGCTTGATCAGGCCTTGATAGATCGACATCATCGCGCCTTGCGAGAAGCCGACCAAGAAGAGTTTTTCTGCTGGCAAATTGAAGCGTGTAAGCTGTGCGTCGATAAAATTTTCAAGAATTTTATTGGCGTTTTTTATGGTTGCGGCCATCTCGACAAGGCCTTTTCTTTCAATTCCATTGCCAAGTGAAAACCATTGGTAAGCGTGGGGGAAGCCGCCCTCCCAAGGCTCAATCGCATTCGGTGCGATGAAATGAGCTTCGGGCAAAACATGTTTAAATTCGTAGGAAAGGTGAATTAAATTTTCTCCATTCGCGCCATATCCATGCAGGAAAATTACTAGATATTTGGGATTTTTTGAATCAGAATATTCGTAAAATTTAAGTTCGGACATTGTCAGTTTAATCAGGAAAATCAGGGTTCTAGGGGATATGCTCACCATCAATAATCTTTCGTTATTTAAAGATCACAAGAAAATTTTCTCCCATCTCGGCTTCTCGATTAGCATTTCTTCGGCGCTCATAATTACCGGAAAAAATGGCTGCGGAAAAACTAGTTTGTTAAAAATTTTGGCTGGAATTTCAAAGCCGACGGAAGGTGAAATTCTTTGGGGCGATGTGAATGTCGAAAATTTTCGCGCTGATTTTAACGGCGACACACAATTTTTAGGTCACAAAAATTTTTTAAAATCTGAGCTTACAGTGTTGGAAAATTTGCAATTTTATGCGCGCCTTGCAGATACGGAAACAGTGGTTTCGTCGGCTTTAAGCTTTTTTAAATTGCAGGAATTTTCTGGCGAAAAAGTAAAAAATCTTTCGGCTGGTTGGCAAAGAAGAGTGATGTTGGCAAAGCTGTTGGCCTGCCCCGCCACGATTTGGCTTTTGGATGAGCCGTCAAATAATTTGGACAGTGCCGGAAAAAAATTGCTGCATGGATTGATCAAAACTCGGGTGAAGGAAGACGGGCTGGTGATAATAGCAACGCATGATGAGGCGTTTTTTGATTTGGGGCCGAAGTTGAATTTGGAGGATTACTCGTAGGGGCTGACCTTGTGCCCAGCCCGTGCGGGTGATTACATTCGCGCTGCGTGTTAGCACCGGGCTATGCGGGCGACCACAAGGGTCGCCCCTACGATTTTAAAATCTGTAAAACCTTCGGCAAAATCAAATTCAACTTTTCCTCCAACTGCCACGGAGCGTTGATAATAAACATTCCGCAGGCGTGCATTTTTGTTTCTTCGGGCTTGCTTCCAATGTCGAAAGTGGTGTGAAAAACTTTTGAAAATTTTAATTCAGAAATTTTTTGATAGAATTGTTTCAGCGTTTCTTCGTCACTTTTTATGATCGGATGCCAAATTAAATAAACACCGTGAGCGAAGCGTTTGTAAGCTTCTTCGAGTCCATCAATTATTTTTCTGTAATCGTCAGAAATTTTACTTTGATCTTTTTCGAAGGCGGGATCGATGATGATCAAACCCCTTTTTTCTAACGGCGGAAGTTTCGATTTTAAAAAATTAAAACCGTCATCATTTAAAAAAGAAAATTTTGGATTTCCGGCAAAATTTTTCTTCAATTGCAAAAAATCTTCGCGATTTAATTCGGCAAAAATCGCACGATCATCACGACGCAAATAATCTTTGATGATTATCGGCGAACCGGTGTAAATGTTGAGTTTGTCAGGCAGTTCAGAAATTTCGCAGTGATTATTTTTTGCCAAGATTCGCAAGTAACGTTCGGGTAAAAAATCAGCAAAATTTTTCTCACGTAAAATTTTTTTTATTCCCTCGTCAGCCTCAGAAGTTTTCACCGATTTTTCGTCGGATAAATTATATTTTCCGATTCCGGCGTGAGTGTCTAAAACAAAAAATGGCGTCGGTTTTTCGTGAAATTTTTCGAGACAAAGCGCGAGAATGATGTGCTTAAAAATGTCGGCGAAATTGCCGGCGTGATAGATGTGGTGGTAGTTCATAGCGTTTAATGAAGTTCAAAAGGTAGGATAATAATTTTTCCGATCAGTAATACCGCATCAACGCCAACTGCAATCGGAGTGATTGCCGCCTTCCCAATATCTTTCGCAAAAGTTGAGTCGTCGTAACTGATTTGAATTTTGTAAATTGTGTTAGAATTCATCAGAGCTTGACCCAAATTTCTGGCAGAATATCTGCGACCACTCAGGTTTATTTTGATCGTAATTTCATCATTTTTATTTGGTCTTACACCTAGACTGGTAAGGGCTCCAATGTCCTCTATCGGCAAAATGTTGAATGGCCCTTCAATCGTGAGATAGCCTTTAATTTCATTATTCGAATCGAGTTTTAAGTAACTTTTTGCGAGGTTGATGGCGAGAGTTTTTTCTTGTCTGAGGGAGAGAATTTTTTGCAGAGTGCCATTCGCATCAGTGAGGATGTAGTGATATTCACTGCCGATTAAAACGACATATCTGCCATCGGCGCCAAGTAAAAATTGACTGATTTTTTCTTCGTAAACCTTGTCGCCCCACAGATATTTCGTGGCGCAGGAAGTGTTGAGTAGAAGTAAAAAATAAAATAAAAATTGATAAATTTTTTTGATCGACATTTGGTTAATTTAGCTGTGATGAAATATTTTTTTGAGTTTCTTCGAGCTCTGCATCACTCATTGCAACGAGGCCACTATTGATCAGATAGCCTTTACCGCCGATGGTTTCAGAATTTATAATTTCTGCGATGAACTCACGCGTCTTTGGAGTCAAATCCAAATGTTCTTTTTTAAAATAAATAAAAAGTGGACGGGAGAGTGGATATTTTTTTGTCGCGATGCTTTTGGGAGTTGGGTGAATCCCATCAATCGGAACTGCCTTAATTATTTTTTTATTCGCTGTGAGAAAATCATAACCGAGAATTCCGAAGGCGCTGGGATTAGTTTTTAGATTTTGCACGATCACATTGTCATTCTCTCCCGACTCAATGAAATTGCCGTCGCTGCGTAGTTTGTGACATTGAATCTTGCGCTGATGTTCGTCGGGCAAAGTCTCGACAAATTCTTTTTTATGCAAGCAAGCACCTTCCATAACCATGTCGACGAAGACGTCGCGAGTGCCTGAGGTGAGTGGCGGGCCGTAAATAATTATTTCAGTTTTTGGAAGTTTTTCACCGATTTGATTCCAAGTTTTGTAAGGATTGGGAATTAATTTTTTGGTTTTTTCGTCGAAAATTTTTTCGGCCAAGGCGAGAAAAATTTGTTCTTTCGTTAGCTGAATTTTTTTTGTTTTTACAAAATTGCCAAACACGATGCCGTCATAGCCAATCTTGATCTCAAGGATTTTTTTGACGCCGTTTTTTTCACAATTTTTGATTTCATTTTCTTCGATTGGTCGCGACGCATTTACGAAATCCGGATAATTTTTTCCGACTCCAGAACAAAAAAACTTAAAGCCATTTCGCGTTCCGCTTGATTCAACAACTGGAGTTTGAACCGGAGTTTGATTGATATTTTGAACGCGGCTAAATTCCTCCGAAACCGCTGCCATCAAGGGAGAAACCGTGGAAGATCCAACCAAGTAAATGTAGGATCTTTTGTTTGATTCGAAGGCAAAACTATTTTGCGAAGCTAAAAAAAATGCGATGAGCAAAAGTTTCTCTGTTAGAAATTTCATATTTATTTTTTTTAAAAATTTAAAACTTACTCAAAACCACCTATGTCATGCCGAGCCTGTCGAAGCATGATTCTGGG
>CAINKA010000013.1 GCA_903849835.1 uncultured Alphaproteobacteria bacterium | reverse complement strand
CTAGAATCATGCTTCGACAGGCTCAGCATGACATTGAGTTTTTTTCTAATTTAAAAAATCATGCGCTACAGCACCAACCTAAACATCATCATCAAGGCCATCGAGAAGGCCACAGCGCACATGCCGCGTGATTTTATTGAGCTGGAGAATTTGCAAACCAATCCGGTTTCGGCAAATAAATTTGCCAATTCTTGCTACAAAAAAGTTCAGCAAATTTTGGTGGATGATTTGTCGAAAGTTCGTCCTGACTACAACATTATTTTTTCCGACGGCCAAAAAATTGTGAGGAGTAAAAACGCGGAATATTCTTTCGTAATTTTTCCGATTGATGGAATGGATAATTTTACGCGCTCAAGCCCTGATTTTAGCGTCGCCGTCGCACTCGAGCATTTGAACGAAAATGGCCAAACAGAATCAATTTCAGTCGCGATCAGCAAAATCGTTGGAGGCGAACTCTACTACTGCGAGAAGGGTTTCGGCGCTTACGCTAACAATCGACGTCTTCGTGTTTCCAAAAGAGTCGGCGGCAATTTGGTCGTAGCAAGCGAAGATCAAAATTTTTTATCCGAAAATAATTCATCGTTGCGAAGCTATGGATGTCGTACCTTGGAAGTGGCCTACGTTTCTTCTGCTCGACTAGAAAAAGCAATTTTCAAAAACCAAAATTACGAACTTCTAAAACCATTTTTGCTTTTGGCGCGCGAAGCAGGTGGAAAAATTTCCGAATCAGAAACCTTAATCACCGTTAGCGCCTAACCAAAACTTGGTGTCATGCTGAGTTTGTCGAAGCATGATTCTGGGTAGTGGCTTGAATCATGCTTCGACAAGCTCAGCATGACATTGAAATTGCGCCTAACATCTTACGCCTAAAAATTCATGCATTTCATCGACGAAGTAAAAATCCATTTAAAAGCTGGAGATGGCGGGAATGGCGCGTCAAGTTTTCGTCGCGAAAAATTTATTTCGCATGGCGGTCCAGATGGCGGTGATGGCGGACGCGGAGGTAGCATCATCTTCGAATGTGTGAAAGATTTAAACACGCTGATCGATTTTCGTTTCCAACAACATTTCATCGCAAAAAGCGGAGTGCGTGGTCACGGAGCCAACAGAAGCGGCATCTCGGGCGATGACATGGTTTTGAAAGTTCCACTGGGCACACAAGTTTTTTCCGAAGATGAATCGGAAATGATCACCGATTTAACAACTCACGGAGAAAGAGTTGTGCTCGTCAGAGGTGGTCGCGGCGGACTCGGAAATTCCAATTTTAAAAGTTCAATCAATCGTGCTCCAACCCATGCCCAGAAAGGCGAAGAAGGTGAACAGCTTTGCGTGAAATTAAAATTAAAATTGCTCTCCGACGCCGGATTGCTCGGAATGCCAAATGCCGGCAAATCAACTTTTCTCGCCATCACAACTCGCGCCAAACCGAAAATTGCTGACTACCCTTTCACCACGTTGAAGCCACAACTGGGCGTGGTTTGCGTCGATGATCACGAATTTGTTTTGGCTGATATCCCAGGTTTGATCAAAGGCGCGTCCGAAGGCAAAGGCCTCGGCGACCGCTTCCTCAAGCACGTCGAACGTTGCGGAGTGTTGCTGCACTTGATTGACGGCGCTGCAGAAGATGTGGTCGAAAATTATTCCACAATTCGCGATGAGCTTAAAGGCTACAGCCCTGAGCTTTTGGAGAAGTCAGAAGTAATCGCGCTCAATAAAATCGATCTTTTAAGCGAAGAGGAAGTGAAGGAAAAAACCGCTGCGCTCAAAAAATTCCTAAAAAAATCCGGCCAAAAAAATCCCAAAATTTTCGCAATTTCCGGTGCGACGCAAGACGGGGTAAAAGAGGTGTTGCGGGAGTTGTGGAAGATGGTGGTGGTGAGTCGCTCGGTCTAACCTCCTTTGACAATCGCTTCAGCGATTGCAACTCACTCAAAAAAATAAAAAATTTGTGAGTAAAAAGGAGGTGGCGCGTAGCGCCGGAGGATTTGCGTGAGACGAATTCGGTTCTGAATCACTACCGTCCCATCGTCCCCACTAGAACAACAAGGACTGGCGAGAATCATCTTCGCGTTCTTTGTAATCAAAGCCTGCGAAGAGTTGATTTATCTGGGTTCGTTCGAAAACATTCACACTCAAAACCTG
>CAINKA010000012.1 GCA_903849835.1 uncultured Alphaproteobacteria bacterium | reverse complement strand
GCATACGAGATGCGCGAGAGTGACTGGAGTTCAGACGTGTGCTCTTCCGATCTGGCTCAGCATGACATTGCAAAATTTTTGCTTCTAAAAACCTCTAAAATGAAAAAAATAAACATAATCGGTGCCGGACTCGCGGGCTGCGAAGCTGCATGGCAACTCGCTTCGCGCGGAATCGAAGTCGAGCTTTTTGAAATGCGAAACGAATCGCGGAAAACTTTTGCGCACCGCACTGCTGATTTTGCGGAGTTGGTTTGCTCGAATTCTTTGCGTTCTGATGACGTTACAACTGCGATTGGCTTGCTTCACGAGGAGATGCGGCAATTAAATTCTTTGGTGATGCGCGCAGCGGATGCGAATAAAATTCCGGCGGGATCGGCGTTGGCGGTGGATCGCGAGGGGTTTTCGAAATTCATCGAACAAGAACTTTTACAAACAAAAAAAGTAAAAATCTCGCGGCGAGAAATTTCTGAATTGCCCGTGAACAGCGATGAACAGTGGATCGTCGCCACTGGCCCACTCACTTCCGACGCGCTCAGCAAATCAATTTTGTACCACAGTGGCGAGGAGCATCTCGCTTTCTTCGACGCCATCGCGCCGATAATTTTTAAGGATTCGATCGACTTCAACATCGCGTGGTTTCAGTCGCGCTACGACAAAATTAGTTCCGCTGGGGGTGATGGCAGTGACTACATCAATTGCCCGCTCAACAAATCACAATATTTGGAATTCGTAAATGATCTGCAAACCGCCGAAAAAACCGAATTCAAAGAGTGGGAAAAAGACACGCCTTATTTCGATGGCTGCCTGCCGATCGAAGTGATGGCGCAGCGCGGCGAAGATGTTTTGCGCTACGGGCCGATGAAGCCCGTGGGTTTGACCAATCCGCATTTTCCGAAATCGGCGGAAGGCGTGAAGTTGCAAGATCGTCCCGAGAAGGCTTACGCCATCGTCCAGCTGCGGCAGGACAACAAGCTCGGCACGATTTACAACATCGTCGGCTTCCAAACAAAATTAAAATATGGCGAGCAGGAAAAAATTTTCAGAAAAATTCCGGGACTGGCGAAGGCAGAATTCGCGCGGCTCGGCGGCATTCATCGCAACACATTTATTAACTCGCCGAAATTGCTCGACGAATTTTTGCGTTGCAAAAAATTTCCGAATATTCGCTTCGCCGGACAAGTGACGGGAGTTGAAGGTTACGTCGAATCAGCGGCGATGGGATTGCTTGCTGGAATTTTTTGCGCGACGGAAACGAAATTTTCTCCAAGCTCTAAAACCGCAATTGGCGCGCTTTTGCAGCACATTACTTGCGGCCACGAAGGAATAAATTTTCAGCCGATGAATGTGAATTTCGGTTTGTTCATGCCGCTTGAAGAAAAAATAAAAAAAGCTGATCGTAAGGCGGCTTACTCGCAGCGGGCTTTGGCGGAGTTGAGTTTGTGGAGAAACCCTCTTTGAAAAAGAGGGAGGCATCGCGAAAGCGATGACGGGTGATTTGCGGGAGACGAGGGAAATCTAAAAAATAAAACTCCGCACTCGCGACGAGAAAATCCTCCGACCTCGCTTTCGCGAGGCCACCTCCTTTTTCAAAGGAGGTTTACCGAAAACTGGTCGCAATCACTTTAAAAAAATGAAAATAAAATTAATCACACTCGCGACTCTTTTGCTGCTTCTTTCCAATTGCAGCATCATCAAATCTTTCATCATAATTTTTTAAAAATTTTTATGAAAAAAATTTTAGCGATTTTTTTTCTGATCGTAATTTCGGCTTGCGCTAGAAGCTGGACATATTCCGGAAGCACTGGAGCAGAACGCTGGAGCGAGCTTGATGAGAAATTTAAATTTTGTAAAATCGGCTACAATCAATCGCCAATCGACATCAAAGAAAAATTTCTGGAGAGTGATTTAAAATTTTCTTACTCACTTTCTGACGTCGAAAAAGAGAAAAAAAATTATGCGCTCAACATCAATTTCGACACGCCGAATTTTTTGTTGCGCGGCAAGAAAAAATATAATTTGCGCTCGCTAGTTTTTCATCATCCGAGCGAGCATTTGATTAGCGGCAAGCCTCATTCACTCGAGTTACAAATTTACCACAAAAGCGAAGACGAACAATGGTTGGTTGTGGCGATTTTTTTGGAGGTCGGGAAAGAAAATTCTGAATTTAAAAAATTAATTTCTTTGCTGGTTTCGAAAGAAAATGAAGGGAAATTTGATTTGTCAAAAATTGTAAAATCCAACGATCAAACTTTTTTTTATGACGGCTCCAACACTACTCCTCCCTGCAAGGAAGGGGTGAAGTGGTATGTGATGAAAACGCCGCTGGAGATTTCGAAAGAGCAGATGAATCAGATTATTCAGTCAGCGATTTTTGTGAAAATGAATGCGAGATCGGTGCAGGAATTTCATCCGGAAAAATATTAATTTACTTCTCTAGAGCTGGACGGGGTTTGTAACCCCGTCCACATGTTCAGTTCAAACTAAAAACAGAAATGAACGTGAAGACGGGGTTGCAAACCCCGTCTTGCGCGAGGAAACTGAGCTCGCGACGAGAAAATCCTCCGGCGCTACGCGCCACCTCCTTTTGCAAAGGAGGTTTACCATCGAGCAAACCCTCTTTGAAAAAGAGGGTGGCATCGCGTTAGCGATGACGGGTGATTTGCGTGAGACGGGAGGGATGTTGAAAAATAAACTCCGCACTCGCGACGAGAAAATCCTCCGACCTCGTCTTTCGGCGAGGCCACCTCCTTTTTCAAAGGAGGTTTAAAAAACAAAAAAAATGTCCCAACAAATCCTCAATCCCCCCCAAACCCAAGCCATCCAAAACACCTCCGGCCCCTTGCTAGTCCTTGCTGGAGCTGGAACAGGAAAAACGCGCGTGCTCACCTCTCGCATCATCCACATCATAAATTCCGGCCTCGCATCGCCCTACCAAATCCTTGCCGTAACCTTCACCAACAAGGCTGCAGCGGAGATGAAAAAAAGAATTGGTGAGGTGATTGGCGACGCCGTCAACAATATTTGGGTCGGAACTTTTCACTCGATTGCGGCGCGAATTTTGCGGCGGCATCCTGAAGTGGTAGGCTTGCGCAATGATTTCACGATCATCGACGACGACGATCAAACGCGTTTGCTCAAACAAATTCTCGGCGACTTCAACATCGATACTAAACAATTTCCGGCGAAGGTTTATCTCAATAAAATTTCGCGCTTGAAAGACAAGGTGGCGAGCCCTGATGCCAACCTCTCTGACCTTGGCCTACCTAAGCTCAAAGAAGTTTTTGAAACCTACCAATTCCGCTTGAAATCAATGAACGCTGCCGACTTCGGCGATCTCCTCACCCACAACCTTACCATCTTCAAAACCGCGCCAGACGCGCTTTCAATCTACCAAAATAAATTTCACTACATCCTCGTCGACGAATATCAGGACACCAACAACGCGCAATATCAGTGGCTTCTCCACCTCGCCGCGATGCATAAAAATATTTGCTGTGTTGGTGATGATGACCAGTCGATCTACAGCTGGCGCGGCGCCAACATCGCTAACATTTTGCGTTTCGAAAAAGATTTTGCTGGCGCGAAAGTGATTCGCCTCGAACAAAATTACCGCTCAACTTCACGAATTTTATCCGCGGCAGATGCAGTGATTTCCAACAATAAAGAACGCCACGGCAAAAAACTTTGGACCGATGCAGGCGCTGGCGAGAAGGTAAAAATTTTATCTTTTCTCGATGACCGCATGGAGTCTGCAACCATTGCCGGCATGATCAAAAACGCCATCACCAGCAAAAAATTTCATCCCACACAAATCGCAATTTTAGTGCGCGCAGGTTACCAAACGCGTTCGTTCGAAGAAGCCTTCATCCAAAATTCCATCGCCTACAAAGTCATCGGCGGCATGAAATTTTACGAGCGCATGGAAGTGCGCGACGCCATCGCTTACTTGCGAATTTGCGCCAATCCTTTCGACGATTTAGCGCTCAATCGCATCATCAACGTGCCGAAGCGAGGGGCGGGCGACGCAGCAATTTCAAGCCTCTACGAGAAATCAAAAGTGAACGGAATTTCTTTTTTCGCCGCGATAAAAAAATCTCTCGAGGAAAATTCTTTGAAGGGAAAATCGCGCGACGCGTTAAAATATCTGACAGATTTGATCGAAAAATTTAACGCCAAAATCAGCAGTGAAAATTTGTCGGAGCTTGCCAGATCAGTGCTCACCGAGGTCGGCTACATTTCAATGTGGAAAAGCGAAAACACTTTGGAGTCGCAAGGTCGCCTCGAAAATATCGAAGAATTTATCAACAGCCTCGCCGATTTTTCTAACATCACCGAGTTTTTAGAATATGTTTCTTTGGTCGAAGCGCGCGACGAAAAAAATATGCAAGATGCCGTGAGCGTAATGACCGTGCACGCCGCCAAGGGTTTGGAATTTGATCTAGTTTTCGTTCCCGGTCTCGAAGACGGAATTTTTCCGAGCGGAAAATCGCTCGACGAACGTAATGGTTTGGAAGAAGAAAGGCGTTTGATGTACGTCGCAATCACTCGCGCCAAAAAAGAATTAGTCCTGTCCCACGCCAAAAGCCGCTACATTTTCGGCGACGTCCAAATGCAGATGCCGTCTAGGTTCTTGAAGGAATTGCCGAGCGGAGAAGTTGAGGCGGAGGAAGTTTTTTTTGGTTCGGAATATTTATTCGGCGGACAGAAAGGCGCTGCAAATAAAAATAATTTCGAGGCGAATAATTTTGGAAATTATCAGAAAAATAATTTTGCAACGAAACCGGCGGAGCGGAATTTTTCTTCTAATTACGCTGTGAAGAAAATCGAGCCGAAGCTAGTGGATTCAATGTCTGGCAAGCGAGTCTTCCACCAAAAATTTGGCTACGGAAAAGTTGTGAATGCGGATGGGAATAAATTGGAAATTCAATTCGAAAAAACTGGAACGAAGACAGTAATGAAAGATTTTGTGACCGCGGCGTAGTGTTTTAAACCCTCTTTGAAAAAGAGGGTGGCATCGCGACAGCGATGACGGGTGATTTGCGGGAGGTGGGGGAAATGCTAAAAATGGAAACTGAGCTCGCGACGAGGAAATCCTCCGGCGCTACGCGCCACCTCCTTTTTCAAAGGAGGTTTACCATCGAGCAAACCCTCTTTGACAATCGCTTCAGCGATTGCAACTCACTCAAAAAAATAAAAAAATTTGTGAGTAAAAAGAGGGTGGCATCGCGACAGCGATGACTGGTGATTTTCTCGTCACAACCTCTATTTCAAACTCCTCTCAATCTCATCACAAACCTCAACAAAATTCCCCAACACCTCCGAATTCAAAAACCTCAAAACCCTCAAAGAATGTTTTTTTATTAAAAATTCCTCCCTCTCCCGATCCTTCTTCATCGCCTCTTCGCTCAAAAAATGACTGTCGCCATCCAGCTCAATCACCAACTTTTTCGCCGAGCAGTAAAAATCGACGATGTAATTCCCGATTGGTTTTTGTCTTAAAAATTTTTCCGGCGCACTGCGCAAATATTGGAACCAGAGCTTTTTTTCTGGTTCGGTCATATTTTTTCTGAGAGCTTGGGCTTTGGATTTTAAGTCGGGACGGAATTGGGTGAACATTGTGGTGGGTTAAATTTAGGTTTGAGTTTGTTGCGAGAAAATCCTCCGACCTCGCTCTCGCGAGGCCACCTCCTTTTGCAAAGGAGGTTTACCATCGAGCAAACCCTCTTTGAAAAAGAGGGAGGGAGCCGCGTAGCGGCGGAAGGGTGATTTGCGGGAGACAGGGGAGATGCTAAAAATGGAAACTGAGCTCGCGACGAGGAAATCCTCCGGCGCTACGCGCCACCTCCTTTTTCAAAGGAGGTTTACAACCTTCTTCATCTTTTTAATCACCGTCGCCAACCCATCAAACACCGCTTCTCCGATCAAGAAATGGCCGATGTTCAGCTCAATAATTTGTGGAATTTTTGCGATCGTTGCGGCGGTTTCGTAATTTAATCCGTGGCCGGCGTGGCATTCTAAGCCCAGCTCCTGCGCTAACTCAGCGCATTTTTTTATTTTTTGAAATTCTGTTTTGTTTGGTTTGTGGCAGAATTTTCCAGTGTGAATTTCGACGATGTCGGCGCCGACATTTTTGGCAGCGCGGATTTGTTTTTCATTCGCATCGACAAAAAGTGAAATTCTGATTTTTTTAGTGTGAATTTTCGCAATCATCTCGCGCAAAATTTTTTCATTTTTCACCACATCAAGCCCGCCTTCAGTCGTAACTTCCTGCCTTTTTTCCGGCACGATGCAAACCGCGTTTGGCCTTGTCTTCAGCGCGATCGCGAGCATTTCTTTTGTTGCCGCCATTTCCAAATTTATCGGCAATTTTATTTCTTTTTTCAACCGCACCAAATCTTCGTCGCGAATGTGGCGACGATCTTCGCGCAGGTGAATTGTGATTCCGTCAGCACCAGATTTTTGCGCGAGAATTGCGGCGTCGACTGGGTCAGGATGCGAGCCGCCGCGGGCGTTGCGGATGGTGGCGACGTGATCGATGTTGACCCCGAGTCTAATTTTTTTGCGCATATTTTTTTTCATAAATTACTAAAAATATTAGGTAAAATGCGCAGCTCAAAACAATCGTAATTGGAAATCCTTGCGTGCCGATGATATTGAATAGAAAGCCGCCAATCAAGCTTCCAGAGAGTGCTCCAACATATCCAATTAATTGGAAAGTTGAATTTGCGGCGACTAATTTTTCTTTGCTGTAATCATCATTTGTGACTTTGAAAACGGCGACGTAAATGCAGGCAATAAAAATTCCAAAGATGAAATAAATCGCGAGCAAAAATTTGTAGGATTCACTGTAAAAAATAATCGCGATGAAGCAATACATGCAGCCCAAAAATCCGACATTAATGATTTTGTACGGATTAAATTTTCGCAAAAGAAATCCGACCATTACGTCACAAAATCCACTGGCCATGTAAGCGCTGATTAGAAGGCCTGCAGCCTCGTAAGACAATCCAATTTTATTGCCAAAAATTACTGAAAAACTCATCAAAAAATAACTTTGAAAATCGAGAAAAAATCTCGCCAAAAAACAGCGCGGATTATTTTTTATAAAATCTTTGACGCTGATTTTTTGCGGTGAAATTTCTGGTTGAATTGTTTTGCGAAGAGGATGCAAAACCAAAAAAGAAATGACCACGAGAAGTGCGGAAATCAAAAAAGAATCGTAATTTTCGGCGCCGGAAAAAGTTACGATTACTGGTCCTAAAAATAATCCTGCAGAAGAGATCATACTGAATAGTCCTAGAGCCACGCCTCTTTGCGTATCGCTAACTAAAATATTTAACCAAGCTTGACGAGTGATGAAATAAACGAACCAGCAAATTCCCATCAAAAAAATTAGCGACGTCCAGAGAAAAAATCCGTGGTAAAAATAAATTCCGAGAATGATTGCGGCATAGCTGAACGCGGCGGTTCCAAGGGCGGTCATCAATCCAAATCTGGCGACGATTTGGCTCAAAAACATCCAAGCTAAAATCCCGCCCGCAATGTCGAAAGTGAATGAAATTCCGATATTGGCGGGGTTGATATCGTGATTATTGAGGATGGTGGGAAAGGTGACGGCGTCAATGCCGATGGCCGTCGCGAAGAGCAGAATGCTTAGGTAAAGCAGGCCAAGTTCTTTGAACTTTGTAATCCGATTTAACATTTTTCATTTCAAAAGTTGAGAGATTTAAAAACGTTAAATGGCGAATGTTAGATGGCTAAAATTTTCTGCCAAAAACAAAAAAATCCCCGAAGCGTTGTTACTTCGGTGCTGAAAAATATTTCTTATCCAAAATCCGAAGACGTAAAAAAGTTTTTACAGTTGATGCCGTTGTTTTAGAATTTAAAAATCGGTCTTTTAAATCGAATTTTGTAATTCTTTCAATGCCCCAAACTCCTCTCCTCGACCAAATCAAAATCCCTGCCGATCTCAAAAAATTTTCGCTTGCGGAAATCAAGCAGATTGCGGACGAGCTTCGTCACGAAACTATTGCCGCGGTGGCGCAAACTGGTGGGCATCTTGGCGCGGGGCTTGGGGTTGTGGAGCTTACGACGGCGCTGCATTACGTCTTCGACACGCCGCACGATAAATTGATTTGGGATGTTGGGCATCAGGCTTACCCGCACAAAATTTTGACTGGTCGGCGTGATCGCATTCGTACGATTCGTCAGCCGGATGGACTCGCAGGATTCACCAAAAGAGCGGAGAGCGAATATGATCCGTTCGGGGCGGGGCACAGCTCCACGTCTATTTCGGCGGCACTTGGCATTTCTGTCGCCAAGAAATTTAAAAAAGAAAAATCGCACGTGATTGCGGTGATTGGTGATGGCGCAATGTCTGCGGGAATGGCCTTCGAAGCCATGAATAACGCGGGTGCGCTCGAGGATGAATTTTTCCACGACAATCGTTTGATCGTGATTTTGAACGATAATGACATGTCGATTGCGCCGCCGACGGGCGCGATGTCGCATTATTTTTCGCGCATTGCGGCGTCGAAATCTTATTTAAAAATTCGCGACGTTGCCAAAAAAATTACTGAAAAACTTCCCGAATCTTTGGCGCATTTTCCGCGCAAATTCGAGAAGGCGACGAAGGATTGGTGGATGGGCGGCAACATTTTTGAGGAGCTCGGATTTTATTACGTCGGACCGCTCGACGGGCATAATTTGGATGTGCTGATTCCGATTTTGAAAAATATTCGCGACGATCACTCGACCGATCCGATCCTTATCCACGTAGTCACGCAGAAGGGTCGCGGTTACGTCGAAACGATGAAATCGGACGACAAACTTCACGCCGTGGCAAAGTTTGATCGGGTCACGGGAGTGCAGCACAAGCCAGTCGCCAACTTTCCTAGTTACTCAAAAATTTTCGGCAGTCGACTTTCTGAGCTTGCAAAAAAAGATGAAAAAATTTTAGCGATTACCGCCGCGATGCCTTCGGGCACTGGTCTCGACATCTTCGCCAAAAATCATCCGCAAAGAATTTTTGATGTTGGAATTGCAGAACAACACGCGGTGACATTCGCCGCAGGCCTTGCGACAGAAGGGATGAAGCCTTACGCCGCGATCTACTCAACTTTTCTGCAACGCGCTTACGATCAAGTTGTTCACGATGTTGCGGTGCAAAAATTGCCGGTGCGATTTGCGATTGATCGCGCAGGTTTCGTCGGCGCTGACGGCCCGACTCACGCGGGTTCCTACGACATTGCTTACCTAATTAATTTGCCCGATTTCGTTTTAATGGCGGCAGCGGATGGGCAAGAATTAGTGAAAATGGTCAACACTGCGAATGAAATTAATGATCGTCCAAGCGCCTTTAGATTCCCGCGCGGCGAGGCGGTGACAGAAATAAATTTTGCTGACGAAGAAATTTTGGAAATTGGTAAAGGGCGTTTGATTCAGGCTGGGAGCCGTGTCGCGATCTTGTCTTACGGAACGGTTTTAGAAAATGCCAAAGCAGCGGCAAAAATTCTCGAAGAAAAATCGGGATTAAAAATCACCATTGCCGACGCCAGATTCGCCAAACCTTTCGACGAAAATTTAGTTCGCGAGCTCGCGCAAAATCACGAATTGCTGATCACGATCGAAGAAGGTGCGATCGGCGGATTCGGCTCGGTCATCACGCAATTTTTGCTGACGAATGGTTTGCTCGATTCCAAAAATTTTAAGTTCAGATCACTTTTCATGAAGGACGAATTCATCGAACAGAATTCGCAGGCGAAGATGCGGGACGAGGCGGGGATTGGGGTGGGGGCGATTGTGGAATTGGTGGAAAATCTTTTTTCCTAAAAAATTCGTATCAAAAAATACAAAAAGAAAATGAAAACTTGCGCAAAAGTATAGAATTTAAAATTGTGAATTTATTCGAGTTTTTGGAAATTCGGATGTGAGATTCTTTTAAAAAAATAAATAAAAATATGTCGAGAACATACGTAATAAGAAAAGGCAAGATTGTCGCTAGATCAAAAGCAGCAACACGCGAAGATAAAGCGATGTATTCAGAAGAAAAAAAACAAAAGACAGAGACAGTAATGACGATGTTTGATAAGGTTATGAATGTTGATGCAAAGGATTCGGGTTTAGACCGAGAGGTGAAGAAAAGTTTAGACCAAGAGGCGTCAGAAGTTTCAGACCAAGAGATGCTGGAAATTAAGGAAGAAAAAAAAGGTAAGAAGCGTAACAGAGAAGAGCTTGGTGGTGGCGAAAGAATCGTCATTCCAGAAACCCCGCATCCCGCCACTGTGTTAGATTTGGGTAAAGTAGGTGCGCTTGCTAAGTTGAGTAAAAAACCTAGAAATCAAAGCGTATGAGTGCGCCAGTGCCATCATTGGCTGGGGTAGAAGTAGTGGAAAGCGAATCTGCTGCTGATTATCTTTTAAAAGCCTATCACGAGCTGCGTGTCCAACCAGGTATAGAGCGGTTAGTTGGATGTTGGGGTGTGAATGAAGAGGGAAGAAAAGATGCTTTTGATGTTCTTTACAAAGCAGCAAATGATCCGCGTGAAGAGTTTTTTGAATATCTCGAAAAGTTGTTTAGTGTTAAGTCCGCTGTTGCAGAAGCAGAATCTGCAGGAGAAGAGTTAGAAAGAACAAAAAAATATTTGCAGATTTTTTCGCAATGTGTTGCTGGAGAAGATCCTGAAATATTGAGGCAATATCGCAGATTATCGAGCGTTGGAGAGGTGGTAGCAAAAAAAAGAATTGGAGATTTTTTTAAAGACAAAATGAATCAGTTTCTTAAAGAAGGATTTTCAGATTTGTGGAAAGAGCGCATAGGAAAGGTGAGGGTGATTGCGAATGATTGTGAGGCGCTGGCGGGTGGTGGAGTTATTCACAAACCTCAGGCGAGAAGAGCTGATGGTGGCGGTAGAGAAGCGGGAGGGGGGCGATAATCCTAAAACCCATAATCCCGCTCAACCTTACAAATCCTGACTCGGTAAGCAGAATACCATTTCCCCCTTCCTTCTTTTTGCGCAAATAAATGCTCAGAATTTTTCTTCCAGCTGCGAATCGAATCTATACCCAATCCGGTAAGAAACCGCGATTCCCAAGGCTTCGTGAGCTGATTCATGCCCCAAATATCCCACCTAATTTTTCACCAACTCTTCCATTTTCTCCGCCATTTTTTCGTAATCAGCGTCGGCATTATTTTTCAGTGAAGTGAAAATAACCGCATAATATGGGGCGGCGGGAGTGTTGGCGAGTTTCATGATTTTGATTTTAGAAAATTACGCGCACGGGATATTTTTTGAATTTTTTGTCGGGTGTTAGGATGGTCATGCCGCGATTCATGGCTTGGGCGATGAGTAGGCGGTCGAAGGGGTCGGAGTGGATTTTGGGGAGTTGCGTGGTGTCCTCGATGTCTTCTTGGGTTAGGTTTAAAAGTTCAATTCCGCTGTCGATGCGCAGTTGTTTGTAGTAGTCAATCACTGGTCGCGCAATGCCAGGAATTTTGTGTTTGAAATGTTTTGCGGTCATTTCGATTTGCGAAATGATGCTGACGTAACTTGTGCTATTGTCGCTTTGCAGCGCCGCTCTAGCCTCTGCGGATAATCTTTTTTGATCGTTAGTCATTAGCCAAACGTAAGTGCAGGTGTCGATTAGGTATTTCATGTGGTTGCTCCGGTTTATTTTTTTGAGGTTTTTTTACGAGTTTTTGGGAAAATGTTGTTGGTGTAAAATGAGTCGATTATTTCTTGTGAAGTTTCATTAAAGTCATCTGGCAAAATAATTTTGTCTTTACACATTCCAAACTTTACACGACTTTTCTTAACTGGCGCCACAGCCTTTATTTCCGCCACTGGAACATTGTGATTACAAATCACAATCGTCTCTCCTTTTTTAACCGCGAGGTTGACGTAGTAGGAAAAGTTTGCTTTAATTTCACTGATATTTTCTGAGCGCATAGTTTTAATTAAGATTCGATTGATGACTAGAATTCTGACCATAATTTTGGCCATAAAAAGAGTCAAAGAAATTTTTGTTACAAAAACTCCCAATGTCATGCTGAGCCTGT
>CAINKA010000011.1 GCA_903849835.1 uncultured Alphaproteobacteria bacterium | reverse complement strand
GAAGCATGATTCTGGGCGCGGTGACACGAATCATGCTTCGACAGGCTCGGCATGACGCCACACAAAAAAATTATCCAAAAAACCAACCGGTGATGATGTAATTCAGCAAGAGAATCACAATTGACGCAGCCACGACAGCATTGGTTGTAGCGATACCAACTCCTTCGGCACCGCCTTTCGAATTATAGCCGAAATAGCAGCCCATGATTGAAATCACGAAGCCGAAGAAAGCAGATTTTACGAGGCCCGAAACCACATCGATTTGCTCCAAAAATTTGAAAGTGTTGCTGATGTAAGGCCCGGAAGAAAATCCGAGAGAATGAACGCTGACCAAATATCCGCCCATCACGCCGATAATGTCGGCGATCAAAACTAAAAATGGCAACATGAGCACGCCAGCAATGATTCGCGGAGCGATGAGATATTTGAAGGGGTTGATGGAAAGAGTGCGCAGTGCGTCGAGTTGTTCTGTGACTTTCATGGTGCCAATCGCCGCTGCCATTGATGCGCCAACGCGTCCCGCCACCATTAATCCTGCCAATACTGGTCCGAGTTCGCGCGTGATTGATAAAACTACGACAGTTGCAATTGTGCTTTCAGCGTTGAAACGAGAGAATCCGGAATAGCTTTGTAATGCCAAAACTGCGCCGGAAAAAATTGCGGTGAGACCGACGACGGGTAAAGAAAAATAGCCGATTTGTAAAAATTGGCGGAGAATTAATCGCGGATAAAAAGGTGGCGTGAAGCAGTGCCGGACAGCGTTGAGCATGAATAGAACCATCTCGCCAAGCTTGGCCAAATTCATCAAAGTGAAATGCCCAAGTTTTTCTACGCCGGATAAAATTTTGGAAAACATGCTTGAAAAAAATTGCAGTGGGAAAGAGTTTGAAAGGATCCATGCCAGAAAAAAGTAAAATCAAACACATCGCAAGACATTTTTTACTGCCGCTTTTACTGCTGTTTTTTATTGCCAGCAAAAGCCTTTTGCTTCTTCACGCCTTTTCTCATAACTCGGTTGAAACTGCGTCAGTCAAGGTTTTGCAGCATGATCAAAGTTTTTTTGAAAAAATAATTTTTTCGCACGAGAAAAAATCTGCAAAAAATTTTGACGATTGTTTTTTATGCTCGACCGCGAATTTCCAAAGTCAGACTTTGCTTTTTTCTGCTGTAATTTTTGCAGCAGCAATTTTCTATCTCACTTTTTTTTCGCGAATTTTTGATCGTGTAAAAATTTCTTATCTCCGCTCTTCCAGCTTATCCCGCGCACCTCCAGCTAATTCTTAGAAGTCACCACGAAGTCGGTTTCAACTTTTAAGAATTTTTTCATGAAAATTTCCTCTCCCTTTTTGCTCTTGTTATTGAGTCTTATTTTTAGCGCTCCTACAGCCTTCTCCAAAGATGTTTGGAAATATGAAATCACTGCAAAAAAACTTGATAAATCGCGCAATAATCTTTCGCCAAAAACTGGTGGAAGCGCTTATTCATTCACTCAGGAAGGTATAAATAATTTGCCGCAA
Organism: uncultured Alphaproteobacteria bacterium; assembly: GCA_903849835.1. GTDB lineage: Bacteria > Pseudomonadota > Alphaproteobacteria > Rickettsiales > UBA1997 > UBA2645. The sequence continues at coordinate 5,425 of CAINKA010000011.1, read as the reverse complement.
GGACAAACAACTCCGTTGAATCAAGTGTTGATGCGGGCTCCGGGGGTTACGCAAAATTCTTTCGGACAGATTCACATTCGTGGCGATCATTCGAATGCACAGTATCGCATCAATGATGTCATGATTCCGCAGGGCATTAGCGGTTTTGGAAATGGCTTCGACACACATTTTGCAGAGTCGGTTGATTTGTTGCGCGGCGTGCTTCCAGCGCAATATGGCTACCGCACTGCTGGCGTGGTTGATATCAAAACTAAAGGTAGAATATTCACCAAAGGTGAAGGCGGAATGTTCACCAAAGGTGAAGGTGGAAGGTCAGAAGTTTCTGTTGGTGGCAATAACAACATCGGCTATAACCAGCAAATAAGCGGCTTCAAAGATCGTTTGAGTTATTATTTAAACGCAACTTATTTGCAAAATAATCGCGGAATTGAATCTCCAACTTCTGGTCGAAATTCAATTCACAACGACACTGCGCAGGATAAATTATTCGGTTATTTTTCTTATCTGATCGACGTCAAAAAAAGATTGAGCGTGATTCTTGCGAATTCGACAAACCGCTTCCAAGTGCCGAATAATCTGGATCAAGAGGCTATTCACCAACTTTCAGGTTCCGGCGGAATTTCTTCCGACAAGTTGAATGAAAAGCAAAAAGAGGCAAATCGTTATTTAATTTTGGCGCTACAGGGAGTAAGCGAAAGTGACGTTGATTACCAAATTTCTTTTTTCTCGCGCCAGAGTAAAAATATTTTTAGATCAGATTTTGTTGGAGATTTGACTTATAGCGGCATCGCTTCCGACATAGACAGATCAAGCCTTGCCAATGGTTTGCAAGGTGATTTTAGTTACGAGCTGAATGAAAAAAATATTTTGCGATCTGGTTTTTTCTTGAGCGATGAAAGGGCCGCTAGCGAAAAAAGCAGCGCGGTTTTTGCTGACGTTAATCGAGATGGAACTCAAGATTCTACAACGCCTTTTCGCATCACCGACAATAGTAAACAAAGCACGCAATTGTACGGAATTTATTTGCAAGATGAGTTTAAGCCGTTGGAAAGACTGACTTTAAATTTCGGTGCTAGGTTTGATATTTTGCAATCTGTTGCCGCTGAGAAACAGCTCAGCCCAAGGTTTGGCGCGGTTTATGATATTTCATCCGATACCAAAATTCATGGCGGATATGCGCGTTATTTTTCGCCAGCAAAAGCAGAAACTTTGTCAAATTCTTCGATCGAAAAATATGCCGGAACGACAGCCGCTCCAGCAAATTTACAGAATGGAAAAGTTAGGGCGGAGCGCAGCAACTACTACGATCTCGGCATTTCACACAAGCTAACTTCCAACCTGAATTTGAGTTTAGATTCTTACTACAAGGAGAGTAAAAATTTGCTCGATGAAGGACAGTTTGGAAACTCTTTGATCTACAGCCCCTTCAATTTCCAGCGTGGAAAAACTTACGGCGTTGAGTTTGGTGCGGAGTACAAAAAAGATAATTTTTCGGCATTTCTTAATTTCGCAGCGCAAAAAGCGCGGGCAAAAAATATTATTTCTTCGCAATATTTGATCGATGGTGATGATTTTTCTGCTGCTGCAAAAAAATATATTCACCTTGATCACGACCAGTCCTACAGCGCTTCCGCAGGTGGTTCATATTTATTTTACGGCACAAATTACGGTGTTGATGCGTTTTATGGATCGGGCTTGCGTCGAGGAGTTGCAAGCTCTGAGCGTATGCCATCTTACATTCAAACCAATGTAAGTATTGCACGAGATGTTAATTTTTTTCTTGCAGGAAAAGTTAATTTTCGCCTTGCAGCATTGAATATTTTCGACAATGTTTACCAGCTGCATGACGGCTCTGGAGTTGGTGTCAAAGCCTCTCAATATGGTCCAAGACGCACGTTTTTTTTAATCGCCAGTAAATCATTTTAAAATTCTTTATGCTCATCATTTCAGAAATTTTCAGCGCCATGAAACTCGGCGGAGTCATGATGATTCCGCTTTCCATTTTGTGCATTTTCGCAACCGCTTTAATCATCGATAAAATTTTATTTTATAAAAGATTTTTACAGCTCCCGCAGAGTTTGCTGCTTTTGGTTGAGACTTATGGCTTCAACTGGGATGTGCTCGAAACACAGTTAAAAAATTTGCCGGCAGAAAATTCTTATCGCAAATTTTTCACCGTGATTTTGCAAAATAAAAAAAGACCAGCTTGGTGGATTGAGTCGCGTGCTAATGACGAAGCGAAATTAATCGAAAAAAAATTGGCGAGTGGATTGTGGATTTTGGAAACTGTAATTACTGCCGCACCGCTGCTGGGATTGCTTGGAACCATTGTTGGCATGATGACTTCTTTCAAACTTATTGGAGAAAATTCTTTGGTTAATCCGGTGGGAATAACTGGCGGAGTCGCCGAAGCGTTGATCGCAACTGGCTTTGGTTTGTTCATCGCAATTTTTTCTTTATTCGCTTTCAACTATTTTTCGCGGCGACAAGATCAAGTGTTGGATGAGTTGGAGCGGCTTGGGACTAGGGTTGTTGATCATATTAAATTGGATCAACAATGAAATTACATCGTTCAAAAAAATCAAAAAAAGGCCGCATCGAAATTATTCCGATGATTGATGTGATGTTTTTTTTGCTTGCGACTTTCATGTTGGCGTCACTTTCGATGCAGCATTTGAATGGCTTGGCTGTTGATTTGACGCGTGGTAAGGCTGATCACATGCAAGTTGAAAATCAAATCACCGTAACGATTTCTCACGATAATTTAATTTTTTTGAACAAAGAGCCAATTCTGCTGAGCGAGCTTAAATCAAGGTTGCAAAGCATGTTACGAGGCTCGGATAAAACTGTGATCATCGCTTCGGACAAGCATGCATTTCAAGGTGTGGTGATGCAGTCAATGCTTGCGGCGCGTGAAGCCGGAGCTGAGCATTTTTCAATTATTGCGCGTAAAGAATGAGATTTCCTTTTGCCAGTTTTTCAGCCGCATTTTTGATTTGGATTTTTTTGCTCGTAATTTTTTCTGGTGCGATTTTTACGAAAAAAATCCCATTGGCAAAAATCCAACCAATATCTTTGACGATAGATGCGACAATGGTTGGCGAGGTGGAGAAAGAAAAGAAAGTTGCGGAAAATTTTTCAGCAGAAAAAGGTGATCAGAAAAGAATCGAAGAAAAATCCAGCGCAGAAAAAAATCAAAATGCTGTGCAAAAAAAAGTGATTCCGCTTTTTAATCCATTGCCAAAAATTCCGGATGATTTGCGTGAAGAGGCTTTTAGCAGTGAGGCGACAGCGCGCTTCCACGTTGCTTCAAACGGCTCAGTTGCGAATGTTGAATTGATCAAGCCTTGCCAAAATCCGCGGCTGAATAATTTGCTTCTCAAGAGTTTAAAAAATTGGAAATTTGAATCTAGCGGAGCGGGATTTACGCAAGATATTCGCGTAACTTTTTTAGTCGAATAGCAATTAGAATTAATCCGAGGCAAAAAATTACATTCCATGCTGCCATTGAGAGGCCTAGAAATACAAAGCTTGGCACGTCACAGCGAATCGCTTTTGTTTTCATCAGAGCGTCACGCAGCTCATCCAAATTTTCCAAATCATTTAAATTTTCTGACGAACAAGTTGTCGGTCCTTGGAAAATTTTTTGCTCAACTCCAACGTGATAAGTCGCAATTCCGACATTGATCAGCAGAAGAAAAATGCAGAAAAAAAATGCAACTTTTTTAGATTTTTCCGACTTAAAAAAAACAATCGCAATCGTCGCAAGAGCAATGATAGCAAAGAACGGCTTGCGTTGATAGAGGCATAAAATGCAGGGCTGCAAATCGAAACCAAATTGTGAAATGTAAGCGAAAGTGAGGGCGAAGATGGAGGAGGTGAGGAGGAAGATTAGGGGTTTTGTGTTTAGCATTTTTATTGTTCAATGTCATGTCGAGCTTGTCTCCGCATGATTCTGAGAAGTGGCTTGAATCATGCGGAGGCAAGCTCGGCATGACGCTTACAATGGTCTTAAACTTTCAACGCTGCTTTCGCCAACTCCTTTCTAAGCTCTACAGCCGGTTGGTCAAACGGATTGATGCCCTTTACTTGAGCAATCAAAATTGTTTCCAAAAACATTTGCATCATCAGCCCGCCCAAAACTTCTTCATCGAGTTTTGTAATTTCAAAAATACGAATCGGTAATTTTTTGCGATTCAAAACTTCGATCGTTGTTTCTTGTTCGACCTTCACAATTTCACTTAATTTTTTGCCGCCGAATAAAGTTTTGCAGCTTGGTAAATCTTTGATTGAAAAATTTTGCGGATGATTTTTTTGAGTTAAAAATGTGAAAAATTTATCTTTCGGGCCGTCGAGATAAAGTTGCAATTGACTATGCTGGTCAACGGTTCCCATCGAATTGATCGGTATCGAACCGAATCCATTCTTCCCCAAAGATTCTGCCCAAAGTTGACGATACCAATCGGTAAAATTTTTTAAATTGTCGATGTAAGGCATGATCACATTGTTGGCGAATCCAAACTCGTAAAGGCAGATTTGAGCGGCGCAGGAGTTGATGACGTAATCTCCGTTTTGCAAAAAATCTTCGACCATTTTTTTTGCGCCATTGCGAATTTTTTTTGCATCAAGTCCAGCCAGTAGCGCCGGCAATAATCCGACGATTGAAAAACAAGAATATCTTCCACCAATTTTATTTGGATGAGCGGTGATTTCTGCGCCAATTTTTCTGGCAATTTTAGCGAGAGAATTTGTTTCTGATTCGGTCACGAACAGAAATTGTTTGCTGAAGTTTTTGATTTTTGATTTCTTGATTTCATCCAGCAAAATCAAGGTTTGGCAGATGGTTTCAATGGTTTCGCCAGATTTGCTGATGACTAAAAAAAATGTGTTTTTGAAATCAATTTTTGAGAGGCAATTTTTTACGGTTGCGGGATCGATTGACTCAAGAAATTCCAATTTATTTTGTGGATTTAGAGCCGTTAAAGTTTTGCCACCCAAACTAGATCCTCCAACTCCAAGCACTAAAATTTTTTTGTAAATGGAAATACATTTCGCGAATTTTTCGAATTGTTTTAAATCGTCACTAGCGAAAGAAATGTCGATTGCGGGAAGCTGAGAAGCTTTGATCTGATTGCGTAAAAAGCCTGCAGACTTTTCGCAAATTATGCGGAATTTCTTGAGATTTTTTTCCGGCGGAAGGTTTTTGAAATGTTGGGAATAGAGGGATTTGGCCATGTAACGATTTATGATTTCAGATTTCAGATTTCAGATTTTTGGTTTTCTATAACCATTCAAACTGAAGAAGTCGATTAAACTTCAGCGTCATGCTGAGCCTGTCGAAGCATGATTCGAGGCACCGAAACCCGCATCATGCTTCGACAGGCTCAGCATGACATCGAGGTTTTTTGTAATTTTAACCAATCGG
>CAINKA010000010.1 GCA_903849835.1 uncultured Alphaproteobacteria bacterium | reverse complement strand
CACCGATCATGCTTCGACAGGCTCAGCATGACGACTTTTTTTACACATGTCAAAACAACAAATCACAACCCTCCCATCCGGTCTTCGCGTTGCCACCGACGAAATGAAAGACGTCGAAACCGTCTCGGTTGGCGTCTTCGTCAACACTGGTTCGCGCAACGAAATTCCAGCGATTAACGGCATTTCGCATTTCCTTGAACACATGGCTTTTAAGGGCACAGCAAAGAGAAGCGCAAAGCAAATCGCCGAAGAATTTGAAGGAATTGGCGGGCGCATTAATGCTTACACTTCGAAAGAAAAAACGGTTTATTACGCTAAGGTTTTAAAGAAGCATGCCGAGTTCGCCGTCGAATTTCTTGCCGACATTTTGCAAAATTCCACCTTCGACAAAGTTGAATTGGAAAAAGAACGCGGCGTAATTTTGCAAGAAATCGCAATGACCAACGACACTCCCGACGACATTGTTTTTGATTATTTTCAGGAAACTGCTTACCCCGATCAACCGCTTGGGCGTTCGATTCTCGGGCCAGTAAAAAATATTAAAAAATTTTCGCGCGAGCATTTTTCGGATTACATCGGCAAGCAGTACAACTACAAAAACATGGCAGTGGTTGCGGCGGGAAATATTAAAGAAAAAGATTTGGTGAAGTGGGTGAAGAAATATTTTACCTCGCTTGGGACTAATGAAATCAAGCTTTGCGAGGCTCCAAAATATCGCGGTGGTGATTTCAGAAAAGAAAAAAAACTCGAACAAATTAATTTGGTGATGGGCTTTAAAGGCTTGTCCTATCTCGATCCAAACTATTACGCCGCGCAAATTTTGGCGATGATTTTGGGCGGAGGAATGTCATCGCGACTTTTCCAAGAAGTGCGTGAACAGCGCGGCTTGGCTTACTCGATTTACGCTTTCAATCACTCGCATTTCGATGCCGGAATTTTTGGAATTTACGCTGGAACAACGCCGGAAAAAACTAACGAATTAATTTCTGCAACTTCTGGTGAGATAAAAAAAATCTGCGAAAAAATTTCGGATAAAGAATTGCAGCGAGTGAGGACGCAGTTCGAAGCGGGGTTGTTAATGGCGAAAGAGAGCACTAGCACCAGAATGCAAAGACTCGGCGGCGAAATTTTATCTCACGGCCGTTTGATTCCGGATCAGGAAGTGATGAAAAAAGTTTTGGCGGTGAAGAAGGCGGATGTGACGAAATTAGCGGAGAAAATTTTTGCTGGATCGAAGATGACTTTTGCGGCGATTGGAAAGGTGAGTGGAATTAAAGTTTAGTTTTTTGGTGTAACACCAATGCAGGACGGGGTTTGTAACCAAGTCCACATGTTCATGTAAAAATTAACTAGGAACTGAACGTGAGGACGGGGTTACAAACCCCGTCCTGCATTGGTGGAACGAGAGAGAAGGTTAGTGTGTGTAAAAAAACCATCAATGGTCATGCTGAGCCTGTCGAAGCATGATTCTAGGCACCGCGCCATGGAATCATGCTTCGACAAGCTCAGCATGACATTGAGATTGACGTTTGTTAAAAATCAATCGCCCGACAATTCACCTGCCAATCACCAAAACGCGTTGGATCTGATTCGATTTTTTTATCAGCAATTTTTTCTGCAGATTTTTTTTCTTCGATTTTTTGATCATCTTTTGCATCAACACAGCCACAAGATTCACCACATTTTTTTTCTTCGGATTTTTCTTTTTCAAATTTCACTAGTGCTCTTGGCCTCCGCCTTGTCCGCCGACCATTCCTGGGGCGTTGATTGTTACCGGTGCTTTTAACGGAGCCGCTCCTGATAAACCTTGTCCCGTGTTATTGAGGCCAGCATCTGAAATTTTTAATTCACCGCCTGCTTGATGGCTCACGACTCCTTCCATCGCTTTTACCACCTCGCCATTCAGAAATGCATTTGCATTCACTGATGCAAAAAAACCATCCATTCCCGGTCCAGCTCCCGGAACACCAATTCCTTGGCTCTCACCCATCATCTGAATAGATCCTCCCATTTTTCCAAACAAACCGTCACCGCCTCCGGCAGAAGCTCCGGAATGGACATTGTTGTGAGAAGTAGAAGATGATTTAATCAATCCCTCCATCGCCATGTGTGAGTCATATTGCTCTGCCATATTTCCCCTAAAAAATTATTTTGAAGAAGCTCCAACAGCAGCTATTGCCGCCATGTTTAAAATGTCATTGATCGATGAACGCATTGTCACGATTTGAACTGATTTTTCGAAGCCGTCCAAGATCGGGCCGATCACGGTGCAATTACCGACTTCTTCGAGAAGTTTTGTGGCGATGCTTGCGGAGTGGAGTCCTGGGCAGATTAAAATATTTGCCGGCGCGGTTAAGCGGCAGAAGGGATAGCGCGACATTTTATCCATGTTTAAAGCCACGTCTGCAGTCATTTCTCCGTCATACTCAAAATTTACTTTCATGCCATCAAGCAGCTCCACCGCATGCTTCACGCGACTTGATTCTGTCTTCAAAGCACTGCCAAAATTCGAAAATGAAAGAAAAGCAACGCGTGGTTCATAACCCATTCCGCGCACTTTTGCAGCAGTTTGAATTGCGATATTTGCGAGATGTTCGGACGAGGAAAGTTCGGAACAAGCAGTGTCAGAAATAAAAATTGTTCTGCCTTTTGAGATCACCATCGAGACGCCGAGGAGGATTTTATCTTTTTTATTTTTGATAACTTTCCAGACATCGGTCAGTGATTTGCGATAGCCGCGAGTAAGGCCCGTCACCAGCGCATCGCCATGTCCACAAGCAAGCATCGATGCGGCGAAAATGTTGCGATCATTTTTAATCATGCGTGCGCAATCAGAGCGCAACACACCTTCGCGCTGCAATTTTTTGTAGAGGTGATCGGTAAATTTGGAATTTTCGTCGGAAATTGACGCGTTATAGATTTCGATTCCATCCGCAGAAACATTAGCTTCTTTCATGTTCGCCAAAATAATTTTTTCTTTGCCAATGAGGATTGGTTTTCCGTAGCCATTGTCGCGCCACATTGCAGCAACGCGAATAATTTCTGGCTGCTCACCTTCGGCAAAAATAACTTTTTTCGGCGCATTTTCGAGTTTTTTGAAAATCACTTCGAGGCTGTTCACTGTAGGATCGCGACGTGCTTGAAGTTGTTTGCGATAAGCTTCCCAATCTTTGATTGGCTTGCGTGCAACTCCAGTTTCAACCGCAGCTTTCGCGACTGCAATTGGCACCACTTGAATCAAGCGCGCATCGAATGGAGTTGGGATGATGTAATGTTTTCCGAACTTCAAATCGCGGCCGCCGTAAGCCTTCACGACTTCGTCAGGAACATGTTCGCGAGCAAGCGAAGCGATTGCATGCGCCGCCGCAATTTTCATTTCTTCGTTGATGGTTGAAGCGCGGACATCAAGAGCGCCGCGGAAAATGTAGGGGAAGCCCATCACGTTATTGACTTGGTTTTCGTAGTCAGAGCGGCCTGTGGCAACGATTGCGTCGTTGCGGCAAGCATGAACTTCTTCGGGAGTGATTTCAGGATCAGGATTTGCCATCGCAAAAATCACCGGATTTTTTGCCATCGATTTCACCATTTCTTTCGTCACCGCACCTTTGACCGAGAGACCTAGAAACACGTCCGCGCCTTTCATCGCTTCAGCAAGTGTGCGAGCTTTAGTGTTGACGGCGTGAGCAGATTTCCACTGATTCATGCCTTCTGTTCTGCCTTTGTAAATCGTGCCTTTCGTGTCGCAGAGAATTGCATTTTCATGCGGCAATCCCATCGCTTTCAAAAGTTCGAGACAGGCGATGCCGGCAGCTCCCGCGCCATTCACGATCACTTTTAAATCTTTAAATTTTTTGCCGGAAATGTGCAGAGCGTTGATAATGCCAGCCGCAGAGACGATTGCAGTTCCGTGTTGGTCATCGTGAAAAACTGGAATATCCATGATTGCGCGAAGCTTGCTTTCGATGATGAAACATTCCGGAGCCTTGATGTCTTCAAGGTTGATGCCGCCCCAAGTTGGCCCCAAATATTTTACGGCATTGATGAATTCATCAGCATCTTCAGTGGCGACTTCGATGTCGACGGAATCAATGTCGGCGAAGCGTTTGAACAAAACTGATTTGCCTTCCATTACGGGTTTCCCGGCAAGTGCGCCAAGATTTCCAAGCCCGAGAACCGCGGTGCCGTTGGAGATAACCGCAACGTAATTTCCTTTCGCAGTGTAATCGTAAGCGAGATCAGGATTCTTTTGAATTTCCAAACATGGGATTGCAACACCGGGGGAGTAAGCGAGGGCGAGATCGCGTTGAGTGTTGAGTGGCTTAGTTGCATGCATCGCAACTTTTCCGGGTTGGCCTTGGATATGGAAGCGCAAAGCTTCGAGATCTTTAGAATTTTTTGTTGCTGTTTTAGCAGCCGCACTGATTTTTGCCGCGTCTTTTTTAGTAGCCATTTTTGAAATTTTTTTTTGATTTTACGTTTGAGATCATCCCTCTGTAGGTGCGACCCTTATGGTCTCTCGCAAGCTAGTTTTAAGAATTTTTAATGTCAAAATTTATGCAAATTAACCAGTCAAAAAAAATTTTAGAATTTTTTGAAAAAGTTTTTTCACCAAGAAAAATTGATTTTTTAGTTTTGCATCACATCGAAGCAAACTCGGTCGAACATGCGATAGATCAGCTTTTGGAACATAAAGTCAGCGCGCATTTTTTAATTGATGAGTCAGGGAAAATTTTTGAATTGGTTGATGAAAATGATATTGCCTACCACGCCGGAGTTAGCTTCTGGCGCGGTTGTGATGGAGTTAATAAAAATTCGATCGGCATTGAATTTATTAATTCCGCACCTTTTACCAAAAAATTTGAAGCGGCGCAAATGCAGGCAGGAGTTGAGCTCTGCAAATATTTAATCGCAAAATATGGGATTGAAGCGCGGAATGTCGTTGGGCATTCGGACGTGGCTTATTTTTCAAAACACACTCTTCGACAAGCTCAGGATGACAACAGTGATGACTTGGTAGGTGGTGGAAAAAATAGTGTCATGCTGAGCCTGTCGAAGCATGATTGCATTGAAGAATGTCTCAACCGAAAACAAGACCCGTCACATCTTTTTGATTGGAAATTTTTGGCTAAAAATGGCGTCGGAATTTTTCCAGAATTTTCTGCCGGAAAAAAATTTAAACTCGGAGAAAAAAATTCAGAGATAAAAAAAATAAAAGAAAATTTGCGAGAATTCGGTTATCGAGTTGTGAATTTGAATGATGAATTTGACGAGGAAATGCAAGCCTTAACGAGAGTTTTTAATCGGCGGTTTTTAGGAGAAGAGTCGGATGTTTGGAGTTTAGAGCTAATGTCATGCTAAGCTTGTCGAAGCATGATTCTGGGCAGTGGCCTGAACCATGCTTCGACAAGCTCAGCATGACAATGAATTCATTTAACATTGAATTCATTGCGAGGAGCGAAACACCGTTTTCGCAATCGTTAAAACCAGCACCTCTCTCGCGCCTCTGCGCTTCAATTCCTTCGCAGAATTTTCCAACGTCGCACCTGTCGTCATCACATCATCAACCAATAAAATTTTCTTTCCCTTCACCAGCTCGCGATATTTTTTATTCACTAAAAATGCTCGCTTCAGATTCTTCTCGCGCTGCTTCTTTCTAAGCTCAATCTGCGGTCTAGTGTTTTTCACTCGAATCAAAAAATCCGGAATAAATAATTTTTTGCTAATTTTAGAAACCTCCTTCGATAACAATCCCGCCTGATT
>CAINKA010000009.1 GCA_903849835.1 uncultured Alphaproteobacteria bacterium | reverse complement strand
TCGGGCATTTCAGCAAAATTTGGTGGAATGATCAGGGGATCGTCCTTTTTGCTGGCGCATGAGAAAGCAAAAAATGCTAAAAATAAAATGGAAATTTTAAGAATTTTTTTTGTCATTTTTTTTAAAAATTACGTCTTCGAATAGCAAAATCATAACCCCAATAAACACGCAAGAATCGGCTAGATTAAAGGCTGGCCAATGATATGAAGCAATATGAAAATCGAGAAAATCAGCGACTGCAGCATTTTTTATGCGATCAACCAAATTTCCTAAAGCACCACCAATTATGAGCGAAACTGCGTAAGTGATGTGCGGTTTATCATTGCAAGAAAGCCAGAAAAAAAGAATTAATAAAATCAAACTTTGAATCGCTGAAAAAATAATTTGGCTATGCTCCAAGCCGCTAAACATACCGAAACTCACGCCGCGATTCCAAACATAAACCAAGTTAAAAAAATCAAAAATTTTGATTTCAGAATTTTTGTTTGAGTCATTTAACGCAATGTTTTCTAGGATTGCGAAAATTACGCGTTTGCTGAGTAAATCGAAAAAAGCGACTAGAAAAGCGATGAATATTCCGAGAAAGAATAATTTTTTATTTAGCATTTAACATTTTGCATTTAACATTTTACTACTCGTTGGAAGCCCGCGTTTCTAAATGCTAAATGCTAAATGTTAAATGCTAAATTATGAAAATTATCTTCATGGGCACGCCCAAATTTTCTTGCCCGACTTTAGAAAAATTAATTGCTGATCCTGATTTTGAAATAGTTGCGGTTTACACTCGAGCCCCACAGATCGCTGGTCGCGGACATAAATTACAAAATTCTCCAATTCACGAATTGGCATTGAAACATGGCTTAAAAATCGTGACGCCAAAAACTTTACGTGACGAAGAAAACAAAAAAGAATTTTTAGAACTCAAGGCTGATGCCGCTGTAACCGTGGCTTACGGACTTATTTTGCCGCAAGAAATTTTGGATAGCACAAAATTTGGCTGCATTAACATTCACCCCTCCCTTTTGCCAAGATGGCGTGGAGCAGCTCCGATTCAGCGCACAATCATGTCTGGAGATCAAGAAACTGGAATTAACATCATCAAAATGGATAGTGGAATCGATAGTGGGGACGTGGTTTGTGAAGAAAAATTTTCTTTAAACGGAAACGAAACTTATTCCGATCTTGCAACAAAACTTTCTGAAATGGGTGCAGAAATTTTGGTAAAAACTTTAAAAAATCTGCGTGATGGAAATGTGACTCTAACCAAGCAAGACAATGCTTTGGCAACATATGCAAAAAAAATTGAAAAAGCCGAATGTGAAATTGATTGGAAAAAATCAGCAGAAGAAATTGAGAAAAAAATTCGCGCTTTAAACGGATCACTCGGAACTTTTTTTATTCACAATGGCGAAAAAATAAAAATTTATTCCGCAGAAATTTTAGATAAAAATTCTTGTGAAAATGAAGCTGGAAAAATTTTAGATGATCAATTTTCGATTCAGTGTGGCAGAGGAATAATTAGGCCGACGCTGCTACAGCGAGAAGGGAGAAAGCCGATGCTGGTGAAGGAATTTTTGCTTGGATTTAAAATTTAATTTCGGTGTCATGCTGAGCTTCTCGGTGTCATGCTGAGCTTGTCGAAGCATGATTCGTGGCACGGTGCCTTAAATCCATGCTTCGACAAGCTCAGCATGACAATTTGGCAAACTCAGCATGACAAAAATTCGCGATAAAATGTGTAGAATTTAATTTTTCTTCCCACTTCCAATCTTCATCAAACTCACATTCATCCGATGCCAATCGCGAATCGGCATTGATGGAATTCCGGCAACCACCTCCATCGGCTTCACATCGCGCATCACGCCTGTCATGCCTGCAACCTTAGCTCCATCGCCAATCGAAATATGGCCGGAGATGCTAGAATTTCCGCCAATCTGCACAAAATTTCCGATTCTTGAACTTCCAGCAAGTGCTGTGCAACCAGCAATCACGCTACCTTTCCCGATCACGACATTATGCGCGATTTGGCAGAGATTGTCGATTTTGACTCCGTCACCAATCACGGTATTTTCGATGGCGCCGCGATCGATGCAGCTATTGGCTCCAATCTCAACCGAATTTCCAATTTCAACAATTCCGATCTGGGTAATTTTGTGATTCACTCCAGCATCATGAGCAAATCCAAAACCATCTTGCCCAATTTTTGCGCCGTTAAAAATTATTGAATTCGCGCCAATTTTTGCGAAAGAAATTACTGCATTTGCATTGATCACACATCCATCGCCAATAACGCATCCATCCATGATTGACGCACTTGCACCGATGAAACAATTTTTACCAATTTCAACATTTTTTCCGACATAGGCATTCGGTGCAATTTTTGTTCCTTCACCAATTTTTGCAGTCGGATGAATTAATTTTTCTGCAAAAAACTCCGTTGGTTTTTCTTCATAAAAAATTTGAACAAGTTTTGCGTAAGCAAAGTAAGGATTTTTATGAATCAGAGGAACCATGCCCTGCGGGGCTTTGGGGATAAATTTTTCTTCCATCAAACAAAATTCAGCTTTGGAAATTAAAAATTTTTCCAAATATTGCCCAGAATTTACAAAAGAAATTTGTCCAGAATTCGCCTTATCCAAAATTGCAACATCGAAAATCTTTCTATCCAAATCATTTTCTTCACCCAGCGCCGCACCAGTAATTTCAAGCACTTGCGCTAAAGTTAAAAACTCAAATTTTTTATTGAAGAAGCGTGAACGAAACATTTTTGGATTGTTAAATTAAGTGGTAATTGGCGCTTTCTCTGCCGGCTTATCGTGAACTGCGCGAAAATAAATTTCCGAAATATATCTACGACCTTTTCCGCCGCGCTTCAGCTGAACTATGATGTCCACAACGTTTTTGATGTAAGAAACAATTTCGGTTGGACTCATTCCTAAGCCCGCTTGCATCACCATCATTTTCAATTGTTCGATCGCCATTTTTGGCGTGTCGGCGTGCAAAGTTGAAATCGATCCGGGGTGACCAGTATTGATCGCACGCAAGAAACTAAAAGCTTCGGAGCCACGCAACTCACCGACGATAATTCGCTCTGGACGAAGGCGTAAACAAGCTTCAATCAGATCTTGGGTGTTAACTTTTGAACGACCTTGTCCACCTTTTGACGCAATTAAATGCACGCGATTTGGGTGCGAAGTTAAATCAACTTCTCGAGCATCCTCCACCGTGATCAATCTTTCCTCGTGAGGAATGCCGCGGATCACGGCATTTGTGAAAGTTGTTTTACCAGTCGAAGTTCCTCCTGAAATGATGATATTTTTTTTATAAACAACTGCGCGAGCAAGAAAATCTTTGATGCGATTTAGCTTCAAAAGTTTTGCCAAAATTAAATCATTTTTATCTTCCACTTCGCCAACCGAAGTTGAATCAAACATCCCCATTTTGTCGTAATCATCCAAACTCCATTTCAGGCTTGAAGGCTTACGGATAGAGATCACAACGCATCCTTGCTCACATGCTGGAGGAAAAACAATTTGGATACGATAACCGTTTGGAAGTGTTGCAGAAAGTAGCGGCTCTTCTTCGCTAAGTCTTTGTTCTGTCGCTTGAGCGACTAATCGTCCGAGAGATTTTAAATGCTCTAAATCAAAAGTTGGAAGCTCTTCGCGAATCATGTCGCCCTTGAGCTCAACCCAAACTTCGTGAGGTCTGTTGATTGAAACTTCGTTTACACCATCGCGATCTAAAAGCTGTTTTAGTGGTAAAAGATAGGAATCTAATGCGGCAATACTGCTCATATTTTTTCTAGAAAGAAAATAAAATTCCGGTTAAAAAAACGTAACCTTGATTATCTCGCAATTGCTTCTGGCTGTTGGCTATTCCAGCTTGATTTGCAACGTCTAAAGCTCTCGGTTGATTTGATGTAAAAGTGAATTTTGTTAGTTCAAAATAAGGCATCAAATCTTTTGAATGCTTATAGTCAACACCAAGCGAAATTGCTTCGTAATCATTTTTTTGGAACTGACTTTTTAAGCTGGTAAGGCTTGCTGCGACTGGTCCAAACTTGTAAGCAATTCCGAGAGTGTAGTAATAAGGACTGCTAAATTTTTGTGAATTTCCAACGCAATTTTGCGCCGATAAATTTTTGCTCGAATCGTAATCACAAGAATAAATTCCGCTTTTTGGCTGCAAAGAATTTCCCCAAGATCCATAAGATGCACCCAGCGTGAAACCAAAGTAGCTCAGGCTTCCAGCCATGTCGTAAGAAGCCAAATCTGCCCTTTGAACTCCTGCCGCTGATTTTGAATTTTGGGTTTTTCCTTTTTCCGCAGTTGCTGAAAATACAACTCCAAGATTGTCAAAATCTTCAGAATAATTTGCACCAAAACTGAGAATATTTTTTACGCGAATGAAATCGACATCGTAAATATTCGTCGATGTGATGCCATTATTTGCGCTATCCGGCGTGTAGCTTGCGCCAAATTGTAAACCCGAAATTCTTGGGGTGTAGTAGCTCAATTTTGTCGCATCTTCAACTCCGTCAAAACTGTCATCTTTGAGAGCACGAAAACGACTGCGATTAAATCCACCGTAATCTGCTTGAGCTGATTGGTAGGCGTTGTCTGCACCTCGGCGATAAAAACTTTTTGCGTAACCACCATGCCCGACTGGGGATTGCGCCAACAAAATAAAGCGCGGCAATTTTACGTTGGAGCAAGATGTGGAGCCAACTCCACCACTACAAATCGGAGACGAACTTTGCGAAGAATTAGCCAACATCGAAAGATTTACGCTTTCCAAATATTTTCCGCCAATCCCTCCCGCACCACGTGCGAAGCGAGTTGGGCCAACTTTCATTTTTTGGTTCACAGCTTGATTATTTCCAATTTCAAATTTTCCGAATGAATGTTCGGTGAAGAAAAAAGCCTGATCAAGATTTGGATTTTCGTTTCTGCGATCCGAATTTGTGTTAAATTCCACTTTGGCCATCGCGCCATATTTGGTGCCACTTTCAGCAATTGTGGAAGTCTTAAAAAAAATCTGCGAATCATTTCCGATCGCTTGAGAATTGTTGAAATGATTTTGCGTAAAACCGTCAGGAAGATTTTTTTGTTCGAAAGCAGAAGCTTGATTTCGCGAAGCTGCAGAAAAATTTATGAAGCCGTGAGCGGTGATGATTGGGGATGATTTTTCGGAAGATGTTTGGGAATAAGCAACATTGCTTGAAAGCGCTAGGCCTAAGGATGTAGCAATGAAAAAATTTAAGACTTTCAGAAACAAAAAATAAATTGTTAGAACCTGTTCAAGATCCTAAATCTAAAATCTAAAATCCTAAATCTAAAATCCTTTATGGTCTACCTCCCCCACTGG
The DNA here is from genome assembly GCA_903849835.1 of uncultured Alphaproteobacteria bacterium. Classification (GTDB taxonomy): domain Bacteria; phylum Pseudomonadota; class Alphaproteobacteria; order Rickettsiales; family UBA1997; genus UBA2645. The sequence continues at coordinate 6,093 of CAINKA010000009.1, read as the reverse complement.
CCGATTCCATCGACTCTTGGAAAACGCGAAATTGATTACGAAACTGTTTTTGAGCGCATGGGAATTGTGCTAGAAAAACTTGGAAATCCGCACAAAAAACTTCCGCCTGTAATTCATATTTCAGGCACAAATGGAAAGGGTTCAGCCACTGCTTTGATCGCAAAAATTTTTTCCTACGCTGGAAAAAAAGTGCACGTCTACACCTCCCCTCACCTTCACGATTGCAACGAAAGAATTGTTTTGGACGGCGAAAAAATCTCGGATAATTTTTTGTATGAGGTGATGGAGGAAACAAGGCTAGCAGCCATTGGGAATAAGATTGAAACGCCACTCACTTTTATGGAAGCCTTCACCATCGGCGCATTTTTAGCTTTCGCAAAAACTCCAGCAGACCTTCTGGTTGTTGAGTGTGGAATGGGTGGGAGAATTGACGCCACCAACATCATCGAGAAAAAATTGGCGACTGTGATCATGCCAATTTCTTTTGATCACGTTGAATATTTGGGAAATTCGATCGAAAGAATTGCGCTGGAGAAAGCGATGATCATGCGCCCAGAAACCCCATTAATCGTGGCTTCGCAACCATCAGCCGCAAAAAATATTATTAAAATTTTAGCCGCAGATCAAAAAATTCCGGCATTTTTTTACGGCGAAAATTTCGAAATTTCTCTCGACGAAAAAAGCGGCGAGTTCGATTTTAAATTCGGAAATATTTTTTTTGAAAACCTCCCCAAGCCCGCCCTTCAAGGCCAACATCAATACATAAATTTCGCGACGGCGATTGCGGCAGTTTTATCTGTCTGGGATTACAACGGTCGACTACAAGGGTCGACCCTACAAACTATCGCGCTCGTAGGGGCTGGCCTTGTGCCAGCCCGCAGCCAACTACAAAAGTCAATCATACAACAGGCAATCACCTCAGTCGCTTGGCCCAGCCGCCTCGAAAAAGTTCAAAATAATTTAAACAAAATTTTAAAAAATCCAGACAGCGAAATTTGGATCGACGGCGCCCACAACGAGGCTGGGGCTTTCGCGCTGGCAAAATGGATCGCAGAAAAAACCCGTTCCCCCTATTTAGGGGGAAAGTTGTCGCGTAGCGCGACGATGGGGGTGCAGAGTTTTGTCATCTGCGGTTTTAGCAAAAATAAATGCAAAAAAGAATTTTTAGAAAAATTTAGAAACGTTGCGGAAGTAGTAGCGGTGCGAGTTGATGGCGAACCTTATCCAGAAAGTGCAGAAAGAATTTCTGAAGTCGGCGCTGAAATTGGGATGAAAATTTTTGCTGCTAGAGACATCGCAGAAGCAATTTTTTACATTTCAAAAATTTGCGGCGATGAGCCTTGCCACATTGTCATCTGTGGCTCGCTGCATCTGGCGAGAGATGTAAAAAAATTTGGGAATTAGAGACGACCATCGATTACAGCTGAAGATGCTGCTGTAGCGGCCACTGGCACTGTAATTGCCGATGGAGCAACTTCTAATCCCAACAACATCTCATCAACTTTTTTCGTAAAAGATTCGTAAAATTTTGGAAAAATTTTGCTTGGAATATCTCTTCCCATCAATTTTTTAAACTCACTTAAAAATAAAATTTTTTCTTCGGAAGAAAAAGCATGACTTTCGCTGAATTTATTGAGCCTTTCTTCCAACAACACTGCCGTTCCTCCCGATTCTAAAAACACCAAATCAGCACAATTTTTTTCCCTAGGAATTATTGAAACGAGATCGCGATCAATCACTCCAATCGCTTTAAAAAAACACAATCTTTGCAGCAATTTATACGAATCAAAATTGATGATTGGCTCATATTCCACAGAAGTTTTTTTGGGATATGAAATTGACGGATCTTCTCCAGCTTCAAATCCAGAAGTAAATTTTAACACCGGCCTGTCATGATTGCCCTTATATTCCAGCCTTAGAGCATCAAGGTCGATCGACCAATCTAGCTTTGGAGGATGATCATAAATTACAAAATCAACTCCGCTAGGATGCTTGATATTGATGTTTAAAAATTCTCCTGTTGCGCGATCAAAAAAAATCGAAACCGCATCACCTTCTACGCCAAAATTTTCTTTAACAAATTTACGGACTTTTTTTTCAGCTTGAGGATCTGTTTGAAAAAAAATTACTGTGTTTGAAATAAGAATTTCAAAATCAAAATCATGCGCTGACCTTTCGTTTCGCGATCTCTCAACATATTGCAAATAAAGCTTGCTGCCTTTGAGGCGGAAAGATGTGCAAGCTTCTAAATCAGTAACTTTTTTGACAATTTTTTTTAGCCAATCTGGCAATTCAACAGCTGGAGTTGTTGGAGCGACGATTGGAGGAGGTGCTGGCTGGAATTCTGGAGCTGCTGGATTTAGTAGTGCAAACCTCGCTGGTTCAGAACCGCCACCCCCGCTACCTCCGCCACCAGCAGCAGCAACCGAAGCTTCTGGTTGGAATAACTTTTCTTTTTCCGCTTCTTCTGGCGCTGCTGCCGTTACCGATTCTGAAGCTGGACGACGATCTTCCACCGCCATCGCCGCCAATTCTGCCACTCTGCGCTCAGCGTTAGCTTTTCTCCTTTCTTCTTCGTATTTTTTTCGTTCGTCAGCGGCAGCGACAATTACAGCTCTTTCGGCCACTCTTTCGAGCTGCATTTCTTTTTTGGTTTTTGCGGGAACTACCGCCTCTGTTCCCTCTTTTACATCTTTATCCACAACTCGCGAAGCAGCAGAAACTCTCTTTTCCACCGCTTTAGCAAACTCACTAATTTGAGCTTTTAGTTTTTGATTTGATGAATCCTTCACAGCTTCACGCAATGCGTTAATCGCAATATTTCTTGGCTTTTTTTCCATCGCAGAAAATTCACTGATAAATTTTTCATCGGAGGTTATCATCCTCACCACAGCTTCCCGCTTCTCATAAATTGCTTTCAGTAAAGATTTTTGAACCTGAGCAAAATTCGCAAATTCAAAAAATATTTTTGCCATATTTACATCGCTAGCATCAATCGCGCAATCGAGCGGAGTAGTTCCATCACGACTTTCTGAAAACGCAGCACCTCTCGCAATCAATCCCCGCACAGCCTCATAATTGCCAGACTTCGCAAAAAAATGTAAAATTGTAAAACTATCTTCGGTTGCTGAATTTGGATCAGCGCCTCTTGCAACTGCCTTTTGAATTGCCGCAACATCTTCCGCAGAACAGCGATATTTTTTTCCCACCATTCGCGGCTCAAGACCTTGTAGCAGCCTGAATAATTCTTTTTGCGCTCGCTCTAATTCTTCTTCGGGGGTCAGTGGTTTTGGTTTTGGCGGAGGTGGAGGAGCTACAGTAGCTACCTCTCTAACGTCACGAGGTTTTTCCGGTAACATCGAAATCAAACTTTGAACCGATGGAATTAGCCCATATTTTTTCAATATCACACTTACAACCTCTTCAGCTTTTTGAAGTGGCAGTACGGAAAGTAAAACTTCGATTTGTTTGCAGAGTCCAAATTTGCCCCACATCATTTCCACGATTCTCTGGGTGGAAAGAATTCTGATATTTTCGTCATCAATTTCAGAAAATAAAATTCTGATGATTTTCGATACTTTTTCGATATCCTCTGACTTGGAATCTTTGTGAAAAAAGATCGGTGATTCTAGCGCTTCCTGTATGATCATGCTAGACCTTCTTGAGTCTTTAATATCGAAGGCAGAATCTTTTTTTCCCTTCGAATTCAAGTCAGCAAAAATCAATGAAACAACTTCCGGATTTCCGCTAACTACAGCATTACGCAAAACTGTTCTGCCTAAATAATCGCTGCTATCAGACTCTGCCCCCAGAATCAATAATCGCCTCACGTAATCAACATTTCCAAGCTTTGCCGCGATGTGAAGGAAAGAAATTTGATGCGAACTTGGCTCATTAGACGCGATTGTTTTCGCGTTAACATCAACCCCATCCGCACAGAGAGCAAACAAGGCTTCAGCTTTTGACGCGATAAGGGCTTTTATTTCCGGATGTGACCGCCCACTCATTGGAGCCAAATTCATGACCATGATGTTTTTGCCAAACTCCAGCTTTTTAAATTCTCTTCTGATGGCAGCTTCATCAACAACGTCCCTGTGACTTGTGTAAGATTCTATTATTTCAGCAATGCGCCTTCTTCTCTCCACAACCTCTTCGCCCAGGCTTGATCCGGCTCTAGCAATTTGAAGCGTAGTTTCTCCACTGTTGCTCTTTACACTTGAATCAGCGCCAGCCAACAACAAAAGCCTCACCGCTTCCATCTGAGCAGACATCGTAGCCATGTGAAGCGCAGTATATCCACCCTGATCCCGCTTATTCACAGAATCGATTCTTCCTTCTTCTAAGATTTTTTTGAGAACGAGATAGACAACATAAACATTTCCACCAGTAGCAGCTGAGATCAGCGTGGTTGCCCCCGAATCATGATCGCTATAGTCAAGCACCGCTCCTCTTTCGATTAGCTTTTCCAAAAAACGAACTTTGCCAGCTATTGCGGCCAGAGACAGTGCGGTGAAGGCTCCGCAATTGATGTTTGCACCTTCGTCAAAAATAAGATTTTCTGCTTTAAGTGCCAAAGCTTCGATTTCTTCTCCATCCAAATATGAGCCACCCGTAAGGCTTGAAGAGATTTTGCGTAAAGCCGTTAACAAAATCTCATTCAATTCTTTTTCTTGTAGCGCAAGAGAAGGGGCGGCAGCACCTTCTGCAGCCATCATATCAAGCATCTCACGCAGCCCTTCTTTTGCTTTCATTTTACCCAACATTGCAGCATAAAAAGGTGGCTTCATAATTCTTCAGTCAAAAATTCAAATTTTTTATCCGGATTATCCGAAACCAAATCAGATAAAATCTTTCCCGAAGCCGTTGATAACGTCCATCCGAGCGAGCCGTGTCCACTATTCAAAAAAAGATTTCCGTATTTTTTTACTTCGCAAATTAGCGGGATCGAATTGGGGCGGAAGGGGCGGAAGCCTTGCCATTCTTCAACTTGGTTGAAATTTCCAAAATCAGAAAAAGTTGAGTTGACTGCTTTTTTTAAAAATGCGATGTGCTTTTTGTTTTGATGACTTCTTAAGCCGCAAGCCTCAACGGTTCCAGCCACTCGAAAAATATTTCCAAGACGACTGTAAACAATTTTATTTTCCGGATCAGTCATCGCTAAATGCGGCGCGACAAATTCTTCATCAGCATGAATTGAAAGCGAATAACCTTTCAGCGGATAGATTTTTGGATTGATTTTGATTCCGCGTAAAAGCTTACAACCATTGGCTCCAAGAGCATAAACATATTTGTTGGCGGTGAAGACTCCTTTCGAACTATTGATGCCAGTAATTTTTTTGTAGTTGGTAAAAATATTTTTGATGTCGGTGTCATATTCGAAGACCACGCCATATTTTTCTTTGCAGATTTTTTCTAAAGATTTGGTGAATTGGAAGCTGTCGCCGCTTGCGTCTGAGTCGTAAAAAATTCCACCAACCAATTTTTTTTCGTCAAAAATTTTGACCAAAGAGGACTCTTTTTTTACACATTCTTCTGCATTTAAAATTTGAGTTTTGCATCCGATTGAATCATGAAATTCAGCTTCTTTTATCGCGGCATCAAACTTTTTTTTATCACGATAAAAATGTAAAATTCCGCGAGTTTTATAATCAAATTTTATGTCTTTTTCTTCCGCCAGAATTTCTTCCATAACCTTTTTGCTGTAGGTTGAAAGCCTGAATAATCTTCTACTATTTTCATGAGCATTTTCTGTGGATGAATTTTTATAAAATTCCCGTGCCCAGTAAAAAAAATTGCGATTAAAAAAATCAGAAACCGAAAGAAAAGAACTTGGAATAATGGCGGCTTTTAGCAAAGAAGTGAGCGAGGTTTTTGTCGCCCAAGTTTCAACATGAGAATAGCTGAGTTGCCCGCCATTAGCGTGTGAACAGCCAAGTGCGGCACCAGAATTTTTTTCTAAAACTGTCACCTGATGACCCGCACGAGCAAGGAAATAAGCGCTTGTAACCCCAATGACTCCGGCACCCAAAACTATTACTTTCATCGGAAGAATTATTTTTTAAGTTGAATTAAAATGTCATGCTGAGCTTGTCG
>CAINKA010000008.1 GCA_903849835.1 uncultured Alphaproteobacteria bacterium | reverse complement strand
TCGACAAGCTCAGCATGACATCGAGATTAATTTTTTTCGTAAACAATCCGCAGCCCTTCTAGCGTAAGATCCGCTTCGCGGTGTTCCACCGAATTTTTCAACGCATCTTTAAAAATTTCTGCAAGACCGCCGGTGATTATTCGGGTAGTTTTACAGCCAAGTTCTTTTTCAATTTTTTCGATCATGCCTTCGATCAAGGAAATGTAACCAAAGTAAACGCCTGAATTCATTGCTTCGATCGTGGTTTTGCCGATGACATTTTTTTGTCGTTTCACCGAAATTTTTGGCAATTGTGCCGTCATGTCGTGGAGCGCTTTTATCGAGAGATTTATCCCCGGAGCAATGACGCCGCCTAGATATTCGCCGTCTTTTCCGACGACATCGAATGTGGTGGCTGTGCCGAAGTCAACGATAATTAAATCGCCGCCAAATTTTTTGTAGCCAGCGATGGCGTTGATTAGGCGATCATGTCCAACTTCATTTTTATTTTTAACTTTGATTGCGATATTGAGGCGGGTTTTGTCATCGCCAACAATCAAAATTTGTTGTGCAACTTCTTCGCTAACAAATTTTTTTACCGCTTCGTGAATAACGCCTGTAAGCACTGGTACGACTGATGCGATGATGATTCCAGAAATTTTTAAGCAGTCGATTTGTTCTGTCAAAAAAAGTTCGATAATGTCAACTGCGTAGTCATCGACGGATTTTTTTGTGCTGCTAATCAGCCGCCATTTATGCACAAGTTTTTCACCGTCAAAAAGTCCGATGGTGATGTTGGTGTTGCCGATGTCGAAGGTGAGGAGCATAGGAAAAATTTGGTCGAAACCGAGTGTGTTAGCGCCGAAAATAGCCGTTTAGGCTATTTTCTCTATTTTAATTTCGAACAGGCATCCGCGATCCGTCGCATCGCGTTTTTTAAAAACTCGTCGCTGGCGGCGTAGGAAATTCTGAAGAATCCTTCGGCGCCGAAAGCGATTCCGGGAACTACGGCTACTAGAGCTTCTTCAAGCAAGTAGCTTGCGAAATCATTGTCATTCTCGATTATTTTTCCGCTCGTGGTTTTTTTGCCGTAAAGATTTTTGCAAGAAGGGAAGACGTAAAAGGCGCCGTTTGGTGTGTTACAATTAATTCCGTCAATCTCGTTGAGCATTGAAACCACCATGTCGCGGCGTGATTGAAAAAGTTTAGCGTTAGGTTTGATGTAATCTTGGATTCCGTTCAAAGCCTCAACTGATGCGGCTTGCGAGATTGACGACGGTGATGAAGTGCTTTGCGATTGAATCATCGACATCGCCTTGATTAATTTTTCTGGACCTGCGCCATAGCCAATTCTCCAGCCAGTCATGGCATAAGCTTTGGACACGCCATTCACGATCAAAGTGCGATCTTTTAATTTCGGTTCAACTTCGGCAATCGTCGCAAATTTTAATCCGTCGAAAATCAAATGTTCGTAAATGTCGTCGGCTAAAATATGAACTTGCGGATGGCGAAGAAGAACTTCGGCTAAAAGCTTCAACTCAGCGGCGGAGTAGCATGAGCCAGTTGGATTGCTTGGAGAATTTAAAATCAGCCATTTTGTTTTCGGCGTGATTTTTTCTTCCAAAGCATGTGGTGAAATTTTGAAATTATTTTTTTCGGATGACTCGATGATCATAGGATTTCCGCCAGCAAGTAAAACCATGTCCGGGTAAGAAACCCAGTAAGGTGCCGGAATTAAAACCTCATCGCCCGCGTTTAAACTGGCAACTAACGCGTTGTAAATCACTTGTTTGGCGCCAGTAGAAACAAGGATTTCGGAAGGTTTATATTCCAAAGAATTTTCGCGTTTAAATTTTTCGATGATGGCTTTTTTTAGCGACGCAGTTCCATCAACCGCGGTGTATTTCGTGTCACCTTTTTGAATCGCTTTGATTGCGGCCTGTTTGATATTTTCTGGCGTGTCGAAATCTGGTTCACCCATGCTCAACGAAATTATATCCTTGCCTGCAGCCTTGAGCTCGTTGGCTTTCATCGATACGGCAATTGTTGGAGATGGTTTGATGTTGGAGAGGGAATGTGCGAGAAAGGACATATTTTTTTATGAATGTTTCGAGGGTTTTACTTGGGTTTTTAAGGCCGCGCGTTTTATGAAGGCGGTTGCGCTTTGTCAATTGAGTTTCAATTTTTAAAAAAGGAATTTTATGCCAGCTGGAAGAATCACAAGATCGGTTACAAGCGATGGTCACAATGTTTTTTCGATTTATCTCGATAGCTCTCCCGACAAGATCAGCGGCGAGTTGGTGACCAATTCAAAGAATCAAATCGTGGGAGTTTTTAGCACTGATTGATTGCCATGTGATTTTGGATATGGTGGCTACTGAGAGTGGAGAGGTTGTGAGAAGGGCCGCTGTATCCCTTGGTCCAGATCATCCTTATTTGAATGCGATTAACTACATGAATCCAGCATCAAGTGGCATCCCAGAAGTGCCGTTAGACGAATCGCAATCGTTATTTTTTCAATCAGTTGTAGTTGCTGGAAATGACGACTCGCAAGTAAGTTCGGTAATCCACAGAGATGGCTACGACACTTACGTTTTCGATACTCCAAAAACTACTGAAGGTACCACAAATTATCGCGGTATTTTTATCGATATCGATGAAGAATCACCTCCGGCGCAGGATGTTTACATCGCCACAAGAGGTGGTGAAATGCATGGGAATACAGATTTCATGATCGTCGAAGGTGATATAACGGTGACTGATGATGCAACTCTCGATGCTGATGTGATGCAGGCGCAGGGCTTTGTAGTTGGTTTTAAAGATGCTGGAACCGCATCCTACCAAGAAGGAGATTTAGCGTTTATTTACGATGGTGAGGGTCCGAACGCAGGAAAAAATATGATCGTTAACGGAGAAGGCACATATGCGACACTAACTCCGCAAACTGGCGAGGTAATCACTGACGCAACGTTTGATGCGGAGCTTGTAGATTTTACGAAAGAAACGGGATTGCCAGTTCCAACTCCACCAACTCCACCAGCTCCTTCAATCCCACCAATTCCAGATGATCCAACTGTTTTGACTGATATTGCGGATGGTATTGTTGCTCTCGCGAGTGCAAAATTTACGCCATATGGAATCGTTACAGCACTAGCTGCCCATAGCAATAAAACCGCAAATAAAAGGCAGGATGGATTTGATGCGATCATGGATGCGATTGAAGTTCTCCGAGATAAAAAACATGGAAGCTGGAAAAAAGCGATTGGAGAAAAAAGAGCCACAAGAAGCTTGGAAGTCGAAATGACTGTTTTAGGTGTGGATGGAGAAGATGTGTATGGAGAGGAAGAGAGAAAAGGCGAAGAATCATCGGATCGACGACCTTTGCTTAGTAGGGGTGAGCAGTCTAGTGGATTAGAGGAAGAAGGTCGCAAAGCAAAAGCAGTCGAACTCCTACGCTTTGCAAAACAAAAATTTGATGGCGGCCGAAGATCAATCATCGGAAATGATTTTGCCGTTAACTTCACCATGGCCTTTGACGCTTATTGCGAAGCTGAAAAAATAACTGGTGATGAAAAAAAAGGGCTTGCAACAACTTTGCAAAGTTTTTTTGAAGAAAAAAAATCTGAGTTGGATAAGCGCAGTTTTTATCCGCCAATAAATCCAAAATCTGATGTGAAAAAACTTGGTAAAACGCTTGTCGCAGCTGTGGCATATGTCGCAACCGAAACATCTGCTGCACTTGCGAGAGTCGCGCCAAGCAGAGAGGCGACACGATATTCGCAACGAGTCCCAAGCACTAATTTCGACGAAGTAGAAACTTGGACGCAAAAGGGTTTGGATGAGAAAGATTGTGAATTAATAAAGCACCATTTGTCCTACGCCCAAGCTGGCCTAACCTCAACCGTTGGACATCTTGCCGCTGAATCATGGATCGCAAGAACTGCCGAAAAAATTCTTCCTGGTAAAACTCATCATGCACAAAAATCTCGTGATTACGGTAGAGATTTGCGATGGTATAAAGTTTTGGGCCACAGGCTTGGAGGCGCTTTTATCGATGTTTTTAAAGTTGGAAATCTCGAAGATAATTACGAAAAGCTTGGTCGATTTACTCAAGCTGGGCGTGACTTGCGAATTGAATTGGCGCTTGATGATTTGCAAGAATTAATCGCCAAAAAAGCAAAATTATTTATTGAAGATGCGGGTGAAGCCACGTTTTCAAAAGATGAAATCGCCACATTAAAAGCAGCTCACCAAAAACTTTTCACTTTTGGCGATAGCAAAAAATCTGCAGAAAATTTTAAAGAATTTTTTGATTTGGAATTAAAAAAAGTTCTCGCTGTTTTTGTTGAAAATGGAGTTGGTGCTGATGATAGAGATCTTACTGCTGACGATGTTGCAAAGGTTAACATCGGTTTTGCCAGTCTCTTCACAAACTCAAAAAAAGATCTTTCTTCCATCTCGGTGTCGAAAGATAAAAAATCTTTTTCTGTTGCTGAAGTTGATGGGCTGAGAAATTTTGAAAGTGTTACGTTCGAGGCAGTCAGGGACGATCGTGCTCTCGACGGTTTCATTGCCACAGAAGTTCAAAAATTGCTCAATTGCAGCAAAGACCAAAACAATACCTTAGTTCGTCTTGCGAGAGAGATTGGAATTGTTGGTGGAGTGGCATTGAGAGATGAGGATGCTGCTAAATCAGTTAAAGCAGCATCAGCAAGAGCTTTAGCGGGAAGGGTTTTGCCATCTGGTCGTTCTGGTGGCGGAGGCGGTGGAGGAGGCGGCGGTGGTGGTGTAGGCGTAGTATGAACTGCCCAATCTGATTCAAAAACCCAATGTCATGCTGAGCTTGTCGAAGCATGATTCATGGCAC
>CAINKA010000007.1 GCA_903849835.1 uncultured Alphaproteobacteria bacterium | reverse complement strand
TCGACAAGCTCAGCATGACATTGAGGATTTATTTCCTGATCTCGATGCTCAATTTATGCGCATCCAAACCTTCACATTCAGCCAAAATCGAAGTAGCTTTTGCAAGTTTGGAAAAAGATTTTTTGTCGCAAGAAATTAGTGAAATTCTTTTTAAAAAATCAAAGACAGAAAGACCGCTGGAAAATTTTGCTGAGGATGATGTAGGTAGCGTGTGGCTTGGTCCAGCGATGTAATCGCCAATCGCTTCTGGAGTGTAATTTCCTAAAAAAATCGCGCCGGCATTTTTAATTTTTGGTAAAAATCTTTGCGGATTTTTTGTTGCGATTTCCAAATGTTCGGGAGCAATAAAATTCACAATTTCTGCAGCATCATCAAGATTTTTGATCACGAGAATTGCCGAGTTTTTTAAGCTTTGCTCGATGATTTTTTTTCGTGGTAATTTTTGCGACAAGGATGCGATTGCAGCGGAAATTTTTAGGGCAAAATTTTTGTCGTCAGTGATGATGAACGCTTTTGAATCTGTCCCATGCTCAAGCTGTGAAAGCGCGTCAGCAGCGATCCAATCGGGATTATTATTTTTGTCGGCAATGATTGTCACATCAGTTGGTCCGGCAATCATGTCGATCCCAACTTCTCCGAATAAAATTTTTTTCGCGGTGGCGACGTAGGAATTTCCCGGTCCGACAATTTTATTAACTTTTTCGATTTTTTTTGTGCCATAGGCGAGAGCAGCAATGGCCTGAGCTCCGCCGATTTTGTAAATTTTTTTTATGCCACAAATTTTTGCGGCAAATAAAATTGCGGGATTAATTTTTCCAGCGCTGGTTGGCGCACACATCACGATTTCTTTTACTCCAGCAACGATTGCGGGAACTGCCGACATTAAGACCGAGCTCGGATAGGATGCGGTTCCACCGGGGACGTAAATTCCAACCGGATCAATTGCGCGCCAAAAATTTCCAAGTCTGACACCAGCTTTGTCGGTAAAATCAAAATCTTTTGGTAGTTGTTTTTTGTGGTAAGACTCAATGCGTGAATAGGCTATTTTCAACGCTTCACGCACTTCTTTGCTGACAAATTTTTCTGAATTCAAAATTTCTTTTTGTGAAACGCAAAGATCTTCAGATTTTTTAAATGAGGTTTTATCGAATTTATTGGAGTAAGAAATTAGTGCAGCGTCACCGTTTTTTTTAACTTCTCCGATGATCTCCTCGACTGTTTTTGTAACGCTTAAATTTGGTTTTTGTGAGGCAGATAAAAACTTGTAGAAGCCTGATTTCTCTGACCAAATTTTGTCTAAAAATATTTTCATTTTAAAAAGTCAAAATAACTTTTGTGCCGACTCCGACGATGGATTCAATTTTCATTTCTCCATTTTGAGCTTCGACTAAAAATTTTACCAAAGGAAGTCCTAAGCCAAAAGAATCAATCTTTCCGGAATTTTCATTTTCGATGCGGCCATATTTTTCCAGCCCCTTTTTGACCTGCTCCTCAGTCATTCCGAATCCCTGATCTTCGACAACAAGTCGTAATTTTATTTTTGAATTTTCGTGAATTGTTTTTGCAAAAACTTTGATTTTGGTATTTTCTTTACTGTATTTGATCGCGTTGCTGACTAGGTTGACGATAATTTGCTTCATGCGTCTGGGATCAAGATGCGCTTGGACTAAAGATGGGTCAATTTCCTCAATAATTTCCATTCCGTGCCGTCTAGCGAAGTCGCGATTTACTCGAACTGATCGTTTTATAATTTCACCGACATCAATTTTTTCCGATAGATCGATCGAAAATTCACCCGAAGCAACTTGGTTTACATCCATCAAATCATTGATGAATTGCAATACTTCGGAAGCGCATTTCTCGATATCCTGCGCCCATTCCTCAATCTCTTCAGCAGTAGCGTTTTTTTCATTTTGTATGAAATCAGAAAATGAAATTATTGCTGACAACGGGTTGCGCACATCGTGCGAAATCGCTGCTAAAAATTCTGATTTGTTAAAATTTTCTGCGGAGATTTTTTGATTGGCTGAGTTTAATTGCTGGAGAAGAACCTCTTCTTTTTTTAGCAAATCTTTAACCAAAAAAAGAGCGTCATATAATTCGCTAAATTCTTTATTTTCTGGACGCGTAATGACGTAATCGAATTTTTTTTCTGAAAGTGACGAGGCTAGATTGGATAGTTTGTTTATTGGTCTGACGATGCGGTGGTAAAAAGTTATTAAGGATAAAATGATGATTAAAATTAGTGACGTAAAAATTAAAATCTGTCTGAAAAAAATGTCTAAATATTGGTGATAGGATTCTTGTTTTTTGTAAGAAATCGCGATTGAAAAAGGATATTTTGCAAAATCTTTAACGTAAAAAAATTGTTTATCGGGAGAGAAAATTGTTTGGCGTTCAATGACTTCCTCGAATGTTTTTTTCGATAAATTTTCAAAGAAATTTTTTTCATCAAAATTATCAGATTTCGTAATTATTTTTAAGTCGCGCAGGATGGCAAAATCTAAATTTCTTGAAGGAACTAGGCGCGAAATTTTTGCTGATAATTTGTCGACGTCAAAACAGAAAAGCAGTGTGCCAAGATATTTTTTTCTATCATTTGCAATGCCGATGGCGATTGGAATTTGTAAGCGTCCAGTAATCGAGCCATTAATCATTTCTGCGACAAAAGTTCGGTTAAATTTTCCTTTGCTGATTTTGAGATATTCTCGAAAAGATAGGTCTACGGGATTTTTTACAATGCCGGTGATGCCATCAACGACAAGCCTATCAGAGGCGTCAATCCAAGTTAAAGCACTCCAAGTGACAGTGGTTTCCAGCTCTTTGTTTAGGTTGCTGGAAATTAATAAAAATAAATTGGCGATAAGTTTTTCGTTGGCGCTGCTTTCTCTGATTTGGTTCGCGATATATTTCAGTTGATAGCTGCCGCGATCGAAATCTTCACTGATAAATTTTTCTGTCAGTGATGCGGCATCAGCTAGCTCGTTGGTGATTTTTTGAGATTGCTGATGTTGTGAAATGAAAATCAGCAGGGAGAAGCCAATTACGATTCCGGCAATGATGAGTTTCGAAAGAAGCGAGAATTTTTTTGTAAGAGACTGTGATGTTTTTAAGGGTTTCATTCGTCAATTTGTTAAAATTTTTTGCCCAATTTTTATTCCAAATTTTTCTGACAAACCGCCATTAATTTCCAAAACTTTTTTCACCGGTTTTTCGGAAGAAATTATTTCGAGAGATTTTGGCTCAGCGTTAGTTTTAATCGCGGTGATGATGTTTTTTTTGTCGATAAAAATCATATCAAGCGGGATGAGAGTGTTCTTCATCCACATCGCCAACACTTGGCTGTGAGAGAAGTGGAAGAGCATCCCATATTCGTTTGGAAGCGTGTCCAGATTCATCAGGCCATACATTTTTTTGTAATCATCATCAGCGACTGCAACGAAAAATTTTGCGACTTCGCGATTGTTCTGGTCGAGAATTTGTAATTTGACATTGTAGTTTTGGAGATCGCGATTAAATTCCAAAACCTCTTTGGCATCAAGATTCTTCGGTGTCCGCAAGATTATCAAAGTTACAATTAAGCAAAATAAAATAGCAAAAGTGGAACGCTTCGAGCCAAATTTTAGATTTAATTTTTTCATAATTTTTTGTTGCGCAATTTTGTTTTTAGTGGGATCGAAGCAGTCAATTGCAGCTCCAAAAACAAAGCCAGAAACGCCAACCAGAATAAGATCCGACATAATCGACATCAAGAGAAAATCCCAGACCATCGACTTCTTCCACAATGTCGTTGTTGAAAAAGATGACAGCAGTTTGCTCGCACAAAAAATGAGAGTTTTTTACGAAAATAAACCAGAAGAAAATGTTGCTGATGGGGAGCAAAAACAATCCTCAATTCAGAAAATTGAAGCGAGAGAAGATGTTAGAATTTTTAGCGAAGATTTTATCGCTAGTGGCGATTTTGGCTATTACGAGCCGAAGAAAAATAGTTTCATTTTGGAGAAAAATGTCATCGTTAATAACGGAACTTCAATCGCTAGTGGCGATAAATTTCTCTACGATTTGAAAACAAAAAAAGGTGTTTTTATCGGCAGAAAAGATGAAACCTCAATCGCTGGGAATGGCGGTGATAAGCGAGTTATAGTGGTCATCGGCAATGATTTGCAAAGTAAGAAAAAACCAAAAAAAGAAAAAAATGAATAAACTTTTAAGCATCAGAAATCTCAGTAAAAATTACGGAAAAAAAACTGTTATTCGTGATATTAGTCTCGACATCAAACAAGGTGAAGTCGTTGGCCTGCTTGGTCCCAACGGTGCTGGAAAAACAACCTGTTTTTACATGATTGTCGGTTTAGTTGACGCAGCTTCTGGGAATATTTTTATCGATCAGCTCGACATTACCAACATGCCGATCTATCAGCGCGCCCGCTTAGGCATTGGTTATTTGCCGCAAGAAGTTTCAATTTTTCGCGGGATGAATGTTGAGGATAACATCTATTCTATCCTTGAAATTGCTGAGGCGAATGAGGTTAAGCGTAAAGAAAAATTGGAATCATTGCTCGAAGAATTTTCGATTACTCACATCCGTAAATCTCACGCTTTGTCGCTTTCCGGCGGCGAAAGAAGGCGCGTCGAAATCGCGCGGGCACTTGCCACCAATCCTTCGTTCATCTTGCTTGATGAGCCTTTTGCCGGCGTCGATCCAATTGCAGTGAATGACATCCGCAAAATGGTTTCGCATTTAAAAGATCGCGGAATTGGCGTTTTAATTACAGACCACAATGTCCGCGAAACCCTGTCAATCGTGGATCGCGCCTATATCGTTTATGACGGCATCATTCTTGCCTCGGGAACAAAAGAAGAAATTATTGAGCATGATGAGGTGAGGAAAGTTTATCTTGGGGAAGATTTTAGGATTTAGTTTTCGCGCAGCTATTGTCATGCTGACACTTCGACAAGCTCAGTGGAAGCATGATTCCTAGGCGCCGTGCCATGAATCATGCTTCGACAGGCTCAGCATGACATCGAGTTTTTTTCATTCTTGGATATCACCCAATCTTCCCAACAATCTCATCCGCAATCTTCTCGATCTGCTCCCTGCTTTTCCCCTCAACCATCACCCGAATTAAATTTTCAGTTCCGGATTTGCGAACCAAAATCCGCCCTTCAGCCCCAAGCTCTCGCGACTTTTCCTCAATAATTTTTTTCACCGATTCTTCTTCGAGCGGATTTTTTTTTGTCGCGTCGAATTTTATATTTCTTAAAATTTGTGGGAAGGCTTCGAAGAGATTTAAAACTTCGCTGACTGGTTTTTTGGCGTCGCAAATTACCGATAAAACTTGCAGTGCGGCGACTAGTCCGTCACCAGTCGGGGAGTAGTCCGAGAGCACTAGATGACCAGATTGTTCTCCGCCAAAATTGCAGCCATTTTTGCGCATTTCTTCGAGCACGTAGCGGTCGCCGATTTGCGAACGGATTGTCGAAACTCCGATGTAACTCAAATAATTTTCCAGCGCCAAATTCGACATTTGGGTGATCACCACCGTGTCTTTTTTGAGCTCGCCGCGAGCGTGAAGTTTGTCGGCAATGAGCGCGATTATTTTGTCGCCCGAAACTGCGTGGCCTTGTTCATTCACGACCAGCAAGCGATCAGCGTCGCCGTCGAGCGCAATTCCGATGTCGGCTTTTTCGGCCAAAACTGTTTTTGCCAAAAGTTCAGGATGAGTTGAGCCGCATTTTTCGTTGATGTTGAAGCCGTTGGGCTGCGTGCCGATTTCGATTACTTCCGCGCCCAATTCCCAAAAAATTTTCGGCGCGATGCTGTAGGCGGCACCGTTGGCGCAATCGACGACGATCTTCAATCCAGTTAGGCTTTTTTCTTTGGGGAAAGAATTTTTGACGAATTCGATGTAGCGATTGGAAGCGTCGTCGAGTCTTTTTACGCGGCCGAGATTTTCTGGTGAAGCGAGGAATGGCGTGATGTCGCCGTCAATTAGAGCTTCGATTTCTGTTTCTAATTTGTCAGAAAGTTTGTGTCCGTCGCGGTTAAAAATTTTTATGCCATTGTCGTGGTAAGGATTGTGCGACGCCGAAATCATGATGCCGATATCGGCGCGGATTGAGCGTGTGAGCATCGACACCGCTGGAGTCGGAACCGGCCCAACCAAAAACACATCCATCCCGACAGCTGCGAGTCCCGCTGTGAGCGCGGGTTCGATGACGTAGCCAGAAAGGCGAGTATCCTTGCCAATGACGACACGATGACGATGAGCACCATCGGTAAACTTAGCGCCGACGGCCATCCCGACAC
Organism: uncultured Alphaproteobacteria bacterium; assembly: GCA_903849835.1. Lineage (GTDB taxonomy): Bacteria > Pseudomonadota > Alphaproteobacteria > Rickettsiales > UBA1997 > UBA2645. The sequence goes on along the minus strand of CAINKA010000007.1, from coordinate 3,720 downwards.
GAAGCGCGATTTCTGCAGTCATTGGAAATTTGTTGGCCGTGCCGCGAATGCCGTCAGTTCCGAAATATTTTTTGGTCATGTTTTTGATTTCTTTGCGGATGAAACGATGAGATCAAGTTTGCCGCGGATTTCTTCGTCAATTAATTTTTTTGGCATGAATTCAATCAGTTCATAAAAATTCTTTTTTGAACTATGCGGTTGTTTAATCTTGGTAAAAAATTCTTTTAAAATTTTCTCAATCCACTCGCTTGCTTTTGCTGTGCGCCAAAATTCATGATTCTTATTTCGTAAAGCCTCTGGGGCTATCTTGTCTTTCAGAATTTTTTTCATGACCTTTCTAGCGTCATTTTCTATTGCTGAGTTGGCGTAGTCTAACAACGGAATGGAATCATCTTTATTGGATTTTGATGATAAAAAGTTAGAGCTATATTCCAAAAAAGTTTCTTGGCAAAAAAAGTAATTTTCTAATTCGAAGCGTTTCCACCAAGTGACCGTTAAGTTTGGAACAGAGGTATCATTTTCTTTTAAAGAGTTATCCCCGTCAAAAATTGCTAAGCCGCGAGAGTCAATAAAAGCTGATTTTAATGCAGTAAAATGTTGTTTAGCGGTGTTTAAATTTTTCTCTAATTTTTCAGATACCTTGTGGCTAAAAATTTCTTTTAAGACTTCTGTTGCCGCGTCATGATTTAGCTTTTTTGCAAAAGCGCACAGCATTTTTAGATCGGTTGATCCTTCTAAATAAAGAACCAGTCCCTTTTCTTGGATTAAAAAATAATCTTCTGCGGCAATTTCATTGAGTGATTTTAGTAAATTTTTTTGCTCCTTTTTTTCGATGCGGCGAGGTGTGGATGATGGGTAAAAAGCAATTACGTCATCAGTTTCGATTGCTTCACTTAACACTACTTCAGAATGGCTAGCTACAATGATTTGAGAGCCTTTCTTTTTGGCTATCTCCTTTAGAACTTCATAAATTCTTTTTTGCTTAAGTATTTCTAGATGAGCATCCGGTTCATCAAAAAGCAGCGTTGTTTTGGGTTTTAATAGAAAATAGCTGATAAGCAGGAGTACTTGTTGCATACCACGTCCAGAGCTAAGGATTTCTAACTTAGCAGAGCTGTGATGTTGATTTGAATAGTATAGCTCAATTCTACCTTGGGGATCGCGCTCCGGTTCATGCAAATCGATCATGAAAAATTCCCTCATGGTTTCGACTAAAAATTTCCAATCTTCTTGAGGATCGCGTTTGTTTTTTTGCTCTTCAGTTTCTGGATTTTTGAGTAAGTAGCAAATATTGCGCAATACTTCAGCTGTAAGTCCCTCACCAATTTTAGCATCAATAGTTTCTGGCAAAAGTTTTGCTTCTTCGAGCTTCAAACCAGACATTGGAGGCAAGAAAGAAATGTTAATTTCTTTAATTAAATCTGTGTTTTCTAGGAGGCTATTTTTTTTGCTTTTCGATGGCCGGACATAAATCAATTCTTCGTTGAAATGTGTAAACTCAATATGCAGATCAAACTCTTTTCCATCAGCTATTCCAGCCACTCCAATTTCAATAAGAATTTTTTGATTTTTTTTGCTCTGCGTATTTTTTTTATTTAGCGTTAGATTCCTCCAAACGTCTTGCGTGTCCCTCATCGGAATGGCAAAAATTTCTTTGCGAGTTAGTGGGACACCCGGTCTTTGTTCGCTAAACTTTTTACTATTTTTTTCGATTAATTTTTTTGCTGCTAAGTGCCACAAAGATAGAGCCTGCAGGAGGGAAGTTTTTCCACAATTATTTGGTCCGATTATTACTACTTCTCCGTCGAACTCTAGCTCTACATTCTGTAGTGATTTGAAGTTTTTGACACTAAGTTTTGTTAACATGTTGTAGTTAATTTGATGTTAATAATTTCCTCAAAATCTCCACCGCCCGCGCGATCCCACCTTTCTCAACCCCACCACCCATCGCCAAATCTTTTTTGCCACCGCCGCCTTTTCCACCAACAGCCTCAACGATTGGCGCGATTAATTTTGTGGAGTCGAATTTTTCTTGCAGGTCATTTGTTAGTGCAACTACCACCGAAATTTTTCCATCTTTGCAGCCGAAAAAAGTAAAAATATGTTCGGCGGAAAAATCTTTTTTGTTTTTTATTTCGAGCAAAATTTCGCGTAATTCTTTGGCGTCGGCATCTTCGAAAATGTGAGTTAATAAATTCACCGCACCGATTTTTTCTGATTTTAAATTTCCTAAATCTGCAAATAAAATCTGCTTTTTTAAGCGCTCGATTTCCTTGTCTTTTTTCTTCAATTCTTGCTGCAGATTTTCGGATTTTTCTTGCGCGTCTTTTTCTTTTTGACGTTGATGTTCGATTGCAGCAAAACCGGTTTTAGCCGTGATACGCCTGATCCCAGCAGCAATTCCATTTTCTGAAATTAATTTAAAAATTCCGATATTTCCCGTAGCGGCAACGTGAGTTCCGCCGCAAAGTTCGACTGATGGTGACATTGAAACCACGCGAACTTCGGCGTCGTATTTTTCACCGAAAAGTGCTTCGGCGCCGGTGTCGCGAGCTTTTTCGATCGGCATTAATTCCGTCTTCACCGCTGAATTTTTCTGGATGCAAAAATTCACCAAATCTTCGACGCGCAAAATTTCTTCCGCTGACATCGCGCGATTAAAATTGAAATCGAAAGTGAAATATTCGGCGTCGACGTTCGAACCTTTTTGCGAAATCGAATTTCCTAAAATTTCTTTTAGTGCCTTGTGCATCAAATGCGTTGCAGAGTGGTTAGCAGCGTGCATTGCACGGGTTTTTGGATTTACTTCTGCGATCACTTCGTCGCCGATTTTTAGTTCGCAATTTTGATCCGCAAAAAAATGCACAAATAAATTCCCAGCGAATTTTTTGGTTTCAAAAATTTCAACATTTCCAATTTTTCCGTCATCACCTTTTTGACCGCCGGAAGTGGCGTAAAACGGAGTTTGATCGAGAATAATTCCGCCGGAAATTACTGCCAAAACCTTTGCCTTCGCATTCAAATTTTCGTAGCCCAAAAATTTTGTTTCACCGAATTTTTCTTTCAGTTCGAAAAATATTTTTTCTTCACCGACCTCTCCCGATCCGCTCCAATTCTCTTTGCCGCGGTTGCGCTGTTTTTCCATTTCGCTGTTAAAACCATCGACATCAACCTCGATATTTTTTTCTTTGAGGATGTCTTGTGTGAGATCGAGTGGGAAGCCGTAAGTGTCGTAGAGCTTGAAGGCGATGGCGCCGGAGAATTTTTTCTGAACCTCAGGTTCCCGAGCAAAGGCCGTCAGGCCGTCGTCGAGGGACTCGTCGAGAATTTTCAAACCCTTCTCCAATGTCTCACGAAATTTTTCTTCTTCGATTTTTAGCGTTTCGACGATGGTGGCGCGAGCCCTTGTCAATTCTGGATAGGCAGCGCCCATTTCTTTAATCAGCGCATCAACAAGTTTGTACATTGTAGCTTCGCGCGAACCAAGTTTGTGCAATTGACGCATGCCGCGACGCATGATGCGACGCAAAACGTAACCGCGACCTTCATTGCTCGGCAGCACGCCATCAGCGATTAGGAAGCAGGAGGAGCGGAGGTGGTCGGCGATGATTTTTAGTTCAGGTTTGGTTGTCATAAAATTTTTATTACGCCCCCCTGTCAAGGGGGGTAGGGGGGTTTCTTGACGCAAACTCAGATTAGAATTTGTGACGAGAAACCCCC
>CAINKA010000006.1 GCA_903849835.1 uncultured Alphaproteobacteria bacterium | reverse complement strand
GTGACAAGGTGGGGAGATTACCCTCAGGTTTGTCACCCCGCACTTGTTGCGGGGTCCATTATTAAAATTCGTAAAATTTTTTTTCAAAATCGACGACCTTTCCGTCGCTAATTTTCACGCCTTCCGCCGTCAAAATTTTAATCTTTTTTTCAATCCCAAAAGCATAACCCCCAAGCCCGCCATCGCTTCTTACCACGCGGTGGCAAGGCACTTTCGGTGCGTTGGGATTTTTGCCGACAATCTGTCCGACAGCGCGATAGCCTTTGGTTCTCAGCTTATCGGCCAAGGCTTTGTAAGTTGTAACTTTGCCTTTCGGAATTTGTTTTAGCAGTTCGTAAAGTTTGATTGAGTCAATGGCCATGCTTGCTCCGGTAATGTTCATCAATCGATTCTGGCAGCGGTAAAGTTTTCTCAAACTTCGGCAATTGCGGCAAAATGATCAAAAAATAAGCGTAGTAATAAAAAGTGGAGAAGCGCGAAGCCCAGACGTACCAGCCTTCCGCAGGAGATTTTCCGAGCCAGCCCAAGAAAACAAAATTCAAAATGAATAGCCAAAAAACTTTTTTGAAAAGCGGGCGATAGGCGCCGGACTTGGTTTGCGAGCGATCCAAAAATGGCAAAGCGAAAAGCAAAGCAATGGCGCCGAACATCATCAACACGCCGCCGAGCTTGTCAGGCACAGCTCTTAGAATCGCGTAGAAGGGCAAGAAATACCATTCAGGAACGATGTGCGCAGGCGTCACCAAAGGATTGGCTTGGATGTAATTGTCGGGATGGCCGAGCGAATTCGGATAGAAAAAAAGAAAATATCCGAAGACCAAAAAGAAAGCGGCGAAGCCCACCATGTCTTTGATCGTGAAGTAAGGGTGAAATGGAATCGCGTCTTTTTTAGTTTTAATTTCAACGCCGGCAGGATTGTTTGAGCCTACAGTGTGAAGAGAAGCCAAGTGAATCAAAACCGCGCCGACAATCAAAAATGGCAGCAAAAAGTGAATGACGAAGAAGCGATTCAGTGTTGGATTGTCAACGGAATAACCACCCCAAAGCCACGAAACGATTGATTCGCCGACAAGAGGGATCGCCGAAAATAAATTCGTAATTACCGTCGCGCCCCAGAAACTCATTTGCCCCCAAGGCAAGACGTAGCCCATGAAAGCCGTGGCCATGCAGAGTAAAAAAATTACGATTCCGACCCACCACAAAAGTTCGCGCGGTGATTTGTAGGAGCCGTAATAAAGCCCGCGAGCGATGTGGGCGTAGAGTGCGACAAAAAACATCGAGGCGCCGACAGCGTGAATGTAGCGAATCAGCCAGCCGTAATTTACGTCGCGCATGATGTGTTCGACTGAGTCGAAAGCCATTTTGGTGTTGGGCACGTAATGCATCGCGAGGAAAAGTCCGCTCAAAATTTGCACGATCAAAGCAATGCCGGCAATGGATCCGAAGCTCCACCAATAGCTCAAATTTTTTGGGTAAGGATGTTTGAACAAAGTGTTTTCAAGCGTGGAAATAATCGGCAAACGATCATTAACCCACTTCAACATTTTGCATTTTTCCGTCGCCGATTTTTCGAAATCGTTTTGGATGTGATTTGTCATGACTTAGTTGTTAGTTGCCTGTTGTCGGTTGCCTGTTGTCGGTGACCGGCAACCGACAACCGACAACTCAAAATTACCCGATTTTAATTTTCGTATCAGACAAAAATTCGTAAGGCGGAATTTCTAAATTTTTTGGTGCGGGGCCTTTGCGGATGCGGGCTGAGGTGTCGTATTGCGAACCGTGGCACGGACAAAACCAGCCGTTAAATTCACCTTGTCCCATGATTGGAATGCAGCCGAGATGCGTGCAAATGCCGATGGTGATGAGCCATTCTTCCTTGCCAGACTTGACTCGGTCAGAGTCGGTTTGCGGATCACGAAGTTCAGCGAGTTCAACTTTTTGTGCGGCAGCAATTTCTTCAGCGGTGCGGTGCTTGATGAAAATCGGTTTGCCGCGCCACATTACTTTTTTTTCTTCGCCGATTCTGATGTTGGAAATATCGACCTCAACCGAAGCCAGAGCTTGCACATCGCTTGACGGATTCATGCTGTCGATGAAAGGCAAAATCGCGCAAGCCGCGCCAATGCCGGCTGCGCTGTAGGCGGTGGTCGTCAGTAACTTACGACGACTTTCGTCCCGAGGAGATTCGGACTTTGGAAGTTCGGACATTTTTTTGGGAAAATTTTGGGAAAAAAAGAGTCGCGTTTTTTATTTGGGGAAGCGAATTTATCAACCAAGATTTTAAATCATCCGCCCATCCTCCTTGATAAGGAGGGGTCACGCTAACGCGATGACGGGTGCCTCGAAATTACTTTCAAAACTTAATCAAAAAACGAATGACAATCCTCAAAATCAAAAAACTAGAAAACGGAAAAGACCTCCCTTTGCCAAAATACGAAACCTCCGGCAGCGCAGGAATGGACTTGCTCGCGGCCATTGATGAGCCAATCACAATTAAATCGGGTGAAATCAAATTGGTGAAAACTGGAATTTCAATCGCACTCGAAAAAGGCTTCGAAGCCCAAGTGCGTCCACGTTCTGGCCTTGCCTTAAAAAACGGAATTACAGTTTTGAATTCTCCGGGAACCGTTGACAGCGACTATCGTGGCGAAGTTTGCGCGATTTTAATTAATCACTCGCAAGTTGATTTTGTAATCACGAGAGGCATGCGGATCGCACAGATCGTGATCGCGCGGCATGAGCAAGCGGAAATTGTTGAGGTGGAGAATTTGGATGAGACGGTGCGCGGCGCTGGCGGGTTTGGATCTACGGGCGCTTAAGTAATTTTAAATTTTTCTCACTGTCATGCTGAGCTTGTCGAAGCATGATTCAGGGTACAGTGCCTAGAATCATGCTTCAACAAGCTCAGCATGACATCGATTTTTTATGCAACTAACTGAAAACCAAAAACAACGTTACCTCCGCAACACCATCCTTCCCGAAATTACCGAGAAAGGCCAAGAAAAATTACTGCGCGCGAAAGTTTTAGTGATCGGTGCCGGTGGCCTTGGCTCACCAGTTTTATTTTATCTCGCTGCTGCTGGCGTCGGAAATATCGGCGTGATTGATGATGATGTCGTTGAGCTTTCAAATCTACAGCGCCAAGTGATCCACAGCGAAAAAAATCTCGGAGAGAAAAAAGTTTTAAGCGCGAAAGAAAAAATTTCGGCGCTAAATCCCGACGTAAATTTAAAAATTTTTGATCTGCGTGCCAATCGCGAAACTCTAAAAAAAATCGTCGCTGATTACGATTTTATTTTGGACGCCACCGACAATTTTCCGACGCGTTTCATCATCAACGAAATCGCTCACGCAGAAAAAAAACCGTTAATTTTTGCTGCGGTAAAAGGCTTCTGCGGACAGGTCTCCGTTTTTAAATCCTACGAGAAAAATAATCCCTGCTACGCCTGTTTTAATCCGAACATTGTTGATGAAAATTTCTCGCTCCCGCTTTCCGAAAAAGGAATTTTAGGAGCCGTCGCAGGTATAATTGGCGCACTTCAAGCGACTGCTGCAATAAAAGAAATTTTAGGAATTGGTCAAGGGGAAAATGGGGGGGAAAAGGGGGGAGAAAAAGAAAGTTTAGTCGGAAAAATTTTGATTTTTGATTTCCTAAAAAACGAATTTCGCAAAGTAAAATTGCAAAAAAATCCAAGTTGCAAAATTTGTTGCCACTCTTAGAAGGGCGCGCTCTTTTTGACTTCATGCGGGTGTAGCTCAACGGTAGAGTTCCAGCCTTCCAAGCTGGCCGTGAGGGTTCGATTCCCTTCACCCGCTCCATGGGGAGAGGTGGCCGAGTGGTCAATGGCAACAGACTGTAAATCTGTCCGCGCAAGCGTTCGCTGGTTCAAATCCAGCCCTCTCCACCATCCACTTTCGCTTTGCTACAGCGCGTTAGTGCTGAAGCTCTCAGCGAAACGTGATGCCGCGCTGTAGTCCGCAAGGACGTAAGCGGGCTATTATTGATCTTTCTAAAAGATGTCAAAAAGCTGCATTTTTTGAAATAAGCTGCAAAAATCCACTTCCTTATTTCAAATCAAGAGGTAAATATGAAATATAAAACAGAATCTCGTTTCTTATTTCATTAAACTCTTCCCAAAAAATGACCACAAAACCCCTCGCCAAAACTCCAATTCGAATCACCGGTTCCTACGAAAAATTGGGTGAAAATTCTCACTTTATTCCCGACCCACTTCCTCCAAAGAATCCACAATTTCAATTCGACGCAGAAATTATCGAGCTTCACGGCAAGGCCATGTTAGCGCTTGGACAGCTCAATGAGATGGCAAAAAGATTGCCAGACACCAAAAGATTTGTGAAGGCTTACGTCATCAAAGAAGCGCTGCTTTCGTCGGAGATTGAAGGGATAAATACGACGATGCTTGATGTGCTAACTCACGGGCTTGACGGGCAAAAACCGGATAAGGAAACGCAGCTGGTTTTGAATTATTCAAAGGCTCTGGATGCAGCAATGGCAATGGTTGTTGACGATAAAATGCCAATCGTTTCGCGAGTAATTTTAGCGGCGCACAAAGCGTTAATGAGCGTCGAAAATGGCGGCCATGCTTCTCCAGGAAAATATCGTCAGCAGTCGGTGCGAGTCGGAAATTTAATTCCGCCAACTGCTCAAAAAGTTCCGCATTTAATTTCTGATTTGGAAAAATTTATTAATAATGACGACTCACTTCCAGCCTTGATCAGAGCGGCTTTGACGCATGTCCAATTTGAAACCATTCACCCATTTTTAGACGGCAATGGTCGCATCGGTAGATTGTTAATCCTGCTGAATTTAATCTCCGACAAGTTGCTAATTTCGCCAATAATTTACCCGTCTTTTTTCTTCAAAAAAAATCATTTCGAATATTACGTCAAGCTAGACAAGGTGCGGTCTGAAGGTGATTTTGAATCTTGGGTAAAATTCTTTTTAAAATCGATTATTGAAAGCGCCGAAGACGCTCACAAAAGAGCACAAGAAATTGAAAAACTCGAACAAAAAATTCTGGAAAAAATTTTCGCCAGCGAAGAATCTTCCCTCGCCAAAGAGCAACAAAAAAAAGTTCTAACAATTATTTTTAAAACCCCCGTAATCAGCATTAGCAAGCTCCAAGAGCAAATCAAAAAAACCTACAACACCACCGAAAAAATAATTTCCAAACTCGTGAAGCAAAAAATTCTGAAAGAAATCACCAAAAATAAACGCAATAAAATTTTTGTTTTCGCGGATTATTTGAAGGTTTTGCAGGGATAAAATCATGCAAAACCTCTTAAAAATCATCTCAATCGACGAGCTAAAAAAAGCCCTTCCCGGATATTCTCCAGAAAAAGCAGATGAATTTCACGCCGAATCAGCAAAGCTGGCCAACAAACTTTTTGACCAAGAGCTTAAAAAAATAAAAAACCAAAAAGTGGTTCTGATGTGTGGTGGTAGCGCCTCAGGCAAAAGTGAATTTATTGAAAAGTTTTTGATTGCTGATAAATTTGACGGCATAATTTTTGATTCCACCTTGTCAAAAATTGATGGCACCAAAATCAAAATTAAGAAAATAAAAAAGTCGGGAAATACACCAATCGTTTGTTTTATTTTGCCTGACGATTTGAAGAGATGTTTTGCGGCGTTTAACAAAAGAGATCGCAAAATTCCGGAAACGAGATTTCTCCAAACCCACTTCGGAGCCAGACAAGTCGCTTTGTGGCTCGCAAAAGAAAATCCAGAAATAGAAATTTTAATTTACCAAAATTCTTACCAGCCGGAAAATTTAAAAGAAGATCAGTTGTCTTTTTCGCTGCTTGAATTCGAAACCAAAAAAGAGGCGATAAATTTTCTGGAAGAAAAACAAATTTCTGAAGAGGAAATCGAAAAATTAATAATGAAAAAGTGATATGAAAATCAAATCATTGCAGTCCGTAAGAAGTGGTTCTGAGTCAGTCAAAGCCTATGTTGCTGCGATTAAAAATGGTCAACACGTCGTGCCATCAAACGGAGATTGGGCGGTAAAAAAATCCAACTCCGAAAGAGCAACAAAAATCTTCGACAACCAAAAAGAAGCCATCGATTACGCCAGAAAAGTTGCGATGAATCAACAAGTTGAGCTTTCTATTCATGGGAGAAATGGGCAGATCAGGGAAAAAAATTCTTATGGGAAGGATAGCTTTCCGCCTAGGGGGTAGGGACGTTAAATGGCAAAGAAAATTCTTCTTACTGGAGAAGGGTTTAGTAAATGTTCAGTTCAAATCCTACGGTTCAAAGTTAAGTCTGACATGAGCGATTAGACGGGGTTGCAAACCCCGTCCAGCACCGGATTGCCGAATTAAGAAATGTCATTCTTTCTAATTAAATGTCTCACCAGCGCGGGACTGGGTTTGTAACCCAGTCCCCACGTTCAGTTCAAAATTTAAGTCTGACCTGAACGATTAGGCGGGGTTGCAAACCCCGTCCAGCACCGTGAATCACCCTTCGACAAGCTCAGGGTGACGCCAAGAGTTTTAATAAATTTCCTAATGCCACAAAAATTCATCCTCCACTCCCCCTTCTCCCCCGCTGGTGATCAGCCACAAGCGATTTCCAAACTCGTCGCCGGTCTCAACCAAAATAAAAAATCCCAAACTCTTCTCGGCATCACCGGTTCGGGAAAAACTTTTACGATGGCGAACATTATCGCGCAGACGCAACGCCCGACGCTGATCATGGCGCACAATAAAACTCTCGCGGCGCAGCTTTATGGCGAGATGAAGGAATTTTTTCCGGAGAATGAAGTTGGGTATTTCGTTTCGTTTTACGATTACTACCAGCCTGAGGCCTACATTCCCAAGACTGGAACCTACATCGAAAAAGATTCCGCAATCAATGAACAAATCGATCGTCTCCGCCACGTCGCCACGCGCGCGCTGTTTGAGCGGCGCGACACGATTGTGATCGCTTCCGTCTCTTGCATTTACGGCATCGGCTCGCCCGACTTTTATTCGAAAATGGTTTTGCGGCTGCGTGTTGGCGAGGAAATGAATCGGCAAAAACTTTTGCTGCGGCTTGTCGACCTGCAATACGAGCGCAACGACATTGCTTTCGAGCGTTGCTCCTTCCGCGTTTCCGGCGATGTGATCGATATTTTTCCGTCGCATTCCGATGAAATCGCGTGGCGCATTTCGATGTTTGGCGACGAGATTGAAGAGATTACCGAGTTCGATCCGCTGACGGGTGAAAGCTTCGCCAAGCTTACGGACATCGCGCTTTACCCCTCATCGCATTACGTCACGCCGCAAGAAACTTTGCGCGCGGCGATCATAAATATTCGTAATGAATTGACGGTTCGAGTGAAGGAATTGGAGGAGCGAGGAAAGGCTGCCGAGGCGCAGCGGCTCAATTCCCGCACCACTTACGACATGGAAATGTTGCTCACTGTTGGTTCGTGCAAAGGCATCGAAAATTATTCGCGCTATCTCACCGGACGCCCAGCTGGCGCGCCGCCGCCGACTTTGTTCGAATATTTGCCGAAGGATGCGTTGCTCTTTGTCGACGAAAGTCACGCCTCGGTGCCGCAAGTCAGCGCAATGTACAAGGGCGATTTCGCGCGCAAATCCAACCTCACCGAATTCGGTTTTCGTCTGCCTTCGGCGCTGGATAATCGTCCGTTAAAATTTGAAGAATGGGAAAATTACAAACCGCAAACGATCTACGTATCAGCTACTCCAGCGGCTTACGAACTCGGAAAGTCAGAAGGCGAAATTGTCGAACAAATTATTCGTCCGACTGGTTTGCTTGATCCGATTTGCGAGATTCGTCCGGCTAAAAATCAAGTTGTGGATTTGCTTGCGGAAGTGCGCGCCACAACGGCTCGCGGCTTTCGAACTTTGGCGACAACGCTGACAAAAAAAATGGCCGAAGACCTCGCCGATCATTTAAATGATCACGGAATTAAAGTTGTCTACATGCATTCGGACGTTGATACGCTTGACCGCATCGAGATCATTCAAAATTTGCGACTTGGAAAATATGATTGCCTCATCGGCGTGAACCTACTGCGCGAAGGCCTCGACATTCCAGAATGCGCGCTAATGGCAATTCTCGACGCCGACAAGGAAGGATTTTTGCGCAACGAAACTTCGCTGATTCAAACGATTGGAAGGGCCGCGAGGAACTCGGAGAGTAAGGTGATTCTTTATGCCGACAAAGAAACCAAATCGATTAAATTGGCGCTCGCAATTACCAATCACCGCCGCGAAATCCAAATTGCCTACAACAAAAAAAACGGCATTACGCCGACGACAACGAAGAAATCTTTTGGTTCAGCTTTGGCGAATCTCTACACGAAAAAAGTTGGCGAGGAAGACGCCCTCGATAAAAGAATTCCAACTGAGCGCGAAATTGAAAATCTCAAAAAAGAAATGTTGGAGGCTGCTGCGAATCTTGATTTTGAGAAGGCGGGGAAGATTCGGGATCAGGTGAGAAGGGCGGAGAGTTTGAGGTTGGTGTAGGTATTTTGGATCTAGGTCGAAAAATTCCGTGCAAAACAATCTTCACCACAAAAACAAAAAATTTGAAAAATTAAATTCGATCAGAACAATCTCGCGCTCACTTTTGGCGGGGTAGCTTAGGTTTTGAGCGGTGAGCTTTAGCTCATGAAACGCGAAAGCGTTTCAAGCGAAAAACGGGAAACAGCTACGCTGCTTTCCCAGTCGCGAGTCGTCTCTGAGCCGAAGGCGAAGAAAGCGACGAAGCGTTTTTAAGAAATAATTTTGGCGGGGTAGCTTAGGTTTTGAGCGTTAAGAATCAGCCTTAACGGCTGATTTAGTTCAAAACGGGTGTAGGAGCGTAAGCGACGCGCACCCAGTCTCTTGATCGTCTTCGAGCTTCGCTCGAAAAGCGATCAAGAGTGTTTAAAACTATTTTTTTGGCGGGGTAGCTCAGTTGGTAGAGCAACGGGATCATAATCCGTGTGTCGGGGGTTCGATCCCCTCTCCCGCTACCACTCACTTTTAACGGAGTAGAAGTGGGATTTTTCTACTTAAATTTAGGGTGGACACGCGGGTCCGCCCCTACAAATCTTGTATCCAAACATCCCAAAACCATGTCAAAAACACTGGCGCAAAATTCTCCTTTCTTCAGCACCAACATCATTTTCATCAGCGAACTTTATCAAAAATTTTTGCAAAATCCGGCGTCGGTTGATGTGACTTGGGCGGAATTTTTTGCTGTGAATCAGGATGAAATAAAATCGATTTTAGCTGATTACAAAGGTCCGTCTTGGGGGGCAAGAAACCTTCAGGTTGTTGGATCTCAAGAGTTTGATATTTCTTCGAATGCTAAAAAAGAAGCACCAAAAAAAGATGCGAAAGTTGCTACGATTCCAAATGTCGGAAAAGATTTAAATCTCCGAATCGTAAATTTAATTTCAGCTTACAAAAGATTTGGACATCTAGCGGCAAGTCTTGATCCGCTTGACCTTGCACCGCAAAAATATGTTGTAGAAATCGATCCACAAAATCACGAAATTGAAAATCCAGATTTGGAAAAAGAAGTTGATCTCAAGGGAATTTTAGGATTCGGAAAAGCAAAAATTTCTCAGGTAATCGCGCAATTAAATTTTATCTACGCCAATAAAATCGGTTACGAATTTGAATATATTCGCGATCAAGAACAGAAAGAATGGTTGGCTCGCGAATCAGAAATGGCAGCACTTTCAAGCATTTCCAAAGATGAAAAAATAAAAATTTTAAAAGAAATTATTCGCACTGAAGGTTTTGAGCAATTCCTTCACAAACGCTTTCCCGGCGCAAAAAGATTTTCGGTTGAGGGTGGAGATGCCTCAATTAATTCCGTTGAAAAAATTATTGATGTTGCTGCAAAAACTGGCGTGAAAAAAATCGTGATTGGCATGGCTCACAGAGGTCGATTGAACACATTGACGGGAGTGATGGGCAAGCCCTACCATCAAATGATCGCCGAGTTTAAAGGCACTCCTGGAATTCCAGAAAGTGCAACAAAATCTGGCGACGTAAAATATCACATGGGCTATGCAAGTTCGCGCGATATTTCTGACGGAACAAATCTCAAAAAAATTAATTTATCTTTAGCGTTCAACCCTTCGCACTTAGAGGCTGTAAATCCAGTCGTAGCAGGAAGAATTCGTGCGAAACAAGATTTGTTTGGATATTCGGAAAGAACTCAGGCGATGGCGCTTTTAATTCACGGCGATGCAGCCTTTGCCGGACAAGGTTCGGTCGCAGAAAATTTGGTGATGAATGGCGTTTCCGGCTATGACACTGGCGGCGTGATGCACATCATCGTCAATAATCAAATCGGCTTCACTGCTAATCCGGCTGATTCGCGCAGCACAACTTACTCATCCGATTTGGCGAAGATGATCGACGCGCCAATTTTTCACGTGAATGGCGACGATGTTGAAGCGGTGGTAAAAGTTTCTGACATCGCAATGCGTTACCGCCAAACTTTCAAAAAAGATGCTGTGATCGATTTGATTTGCTATCGTCGATATGGTCACAATGAAGGCGACGAGCCACTCTACACCCAGCCGGTGATGTATACAAAAATCAAAGATCATCCAACTTTAGAAAAAATTTATTCGCAAAAATTAATTGCTGAAGGCGCAGTTTCGGAAGGTGAATATCAAAAATTTGTCGCTGATTTTGATGCGCATTTATCCGCAGAATTTGATTTGGCTGCGACTTATAAGCCATCGGAAGCAGAGTGGCTGAAAGCTGATTGGAGTAAGATTCAAAGCGGAAATAATTCTACACCAAAAACTTCTATTGATCAAAAATCTCTCAAAGAATTAATCGAAAAAACTGTCGAAATTCCAGCGGGTTTTAATGCGAATCCAAAAATTATTCGTCAGCTCGAAGCCAGAAAGCACGCGGTTGAAAGCGGTAGGGACATTGATTGGGGATGCGGAGAATCTTTGGCATTTGCCTCGCTTTTAGCGGAAGGATTTCCAGTGCGACTTAGTGGACAAGATTCTGGTCGCGGAACTTTTTCTCATCGTCACTCAATCCTTCACGACGCCTTAAGCGGCAAGCGTCACAACATTTTTTCTTCTTCGAGCAAAGTTGCAAAATACGAAGTTTACGATTCGGTTTTATCCGAATATGGCGTGCTTGGTTTTGAATATGGCTACTCGCTTTCAATGCCGAATGGATTGGTAATTTGGGAAGCTCAATTCGGTGATTTCGCCAATGGTGCACAAATTATTTTTGATCAATTTATTGCCTCGGCTGAAGTGAAATGGTTGCGTAAGTCTGGGCTTGTGATGCTGCTGCCGCATGGTTATGAAGGGCAGGGTCCGGAACATTCTTCGGCAAGATTGGAGCGTTGTTTGCAAGCCTGCGCTGACGATAATCTTCGCGTTTGTAACATCACAAATCCGGCAAATTTTTTCCATGCTTTGCGTCGTCAGATTCACGGAAAAGATCGCAAACCTTTGGTTGTGATGTCACCAAAATCGCTGCTGCGTCACAAATTGGCCACTTCAACTTTGACAGAATTTTCTGATTTTAATTTCCGCCCACTAATCGGAGAAAGCGCGCAAATCATAGCTTCAGAGCAAGTTAGAAAAGTTATTTTATGCTCCGGAAAAGTTTATTACGATTTGTTAGAAGCTCGTGAAAGCAGAGCGCTAAAGAGTGTAGCCTTGATTCGTTTAGAACAGCTTTACCCTTTTCCAAAAGAAGAATTGGTCTCGGAATTAAAAAAATATAAAAATGCTGAAATAAGTTGGTGCCAAGAAGAGGCGAGAAATATGGGTGCGTGGAAATTTGTTGAGGAGTTAATCGAAGAATCTTTGCTCGAAATTAAACATAAATTTTTGCGACCAAAATATGTCGGAAGAATTGCATGTGCTTCGCCCGCAACCGGCTACGGCTCTTATCACGCAAGAGAACAGAAAAAATTAATTGACGAGGCGCTGAGCTGAATTAGTTTTTTAAAACCCGCTAACACCACACACAAAAACCATGAAAACCAGAGACAGAATTAAAGAGGAAATCGGGCTTGAAAAACTAATCATGACGTTGCTCGTGGCGGTGATCAGTTCATTTCTGAGTTGGACTTGGAGTAATAGAGAAATTTTACCGGAAGAAATAATGTTTTTTCTTTATTTTTTATCCTTCATTTGCGCTACTGCGGCAGGCATGTCTTTCTTCAAAATAAAATTAAAAATTAAGGAGCTGGATAATTATGAATATTGAATTTTTTGCTTATTTTATCATGTCTCTAGCTTTGGCATTTGCCCTGATATCGATGTGGGTAATGTATGATTTAGACAAGGACGAAAAAAAACCTCGTAAAATCAAAAAAGCATAACTTAATTTTTTAAATCATGACCATCGAAATCAAAGTTCCACCACTTGGCGAATCAGTTTCAGAAGCGGCGATTGCTAAGCTTCACAAAAAAGTT
>CAINKA010000005.1 GCA_903849835.1 uncultured Alphaproteobacteria bacterium | reverse complement strand
CTCGGCATTTCCTCCTTTTTTACTTTGAACTGAACCTGTGGACGGGGTTACAAACCCCGTCCAGCCACGAGTCCAGCCACGGGGCAAGGACGGCGCTTCCGTAAAAATATTAAACCCACAATCAACAAAAGTTTTTTCCGACCCACGCAACTCCGCGAGTTTGTAAGTGAAAAGCACACCCCTCGTAAATTTTAATTTCTGACTTTTCGGTTTTAATTTTTTCCTCTTCACCTTTTTTTCGGCAGAAATTTTTCGCTGCAACTCATTCGAGCCCAACTTTTTTTCCACCACCAAATCTTCCAAATATTTTCTGCGCTCGTCACTTTTTACCACCAACAAATTCCTGTAGTGACTCCAGTTTAAACCCTTCTCCTTGGCGGGCAAAACAGGGTAAGTTTTGTAGAAATTTCTCATTTGGTAGAGAGTTATTCGGGCAACCAAAATGTCTTTTTCGAGCTGATTAAAAAACTGCACCCCGTAGTCGGCACGATTATTTTTTAGTAAATGTTCTTCGATTATTTTTCCGATTTCCCACGCCATTAAAACTTTCTCGTGATTCACGTCGGCAACAATTCTCTGCTCGGTTTGCCCGATTATTTTTTGGATTTGTGAAAGCAGTTTTTTGTAATTGTTGAGTGAGATTTGCATTGGTCTTGAAGTGTTGAGATTGCTGGGGTTAGAGATTATTTTCTAAATTTGACGCTCGAGCGTCAAATCTTTTTTTTCGTCACTTTTTTCACCAGAAAAAACTCACAAGCAAAAAAAATTTGGGCAAAAAAAATACCCCGC
This sequence comes from uncultured Alphaproteobacteria bacterium, assembly GCA_903849835.1. Classification (GTDB taxonomy): domain Bacteria; phylum Pseudomonadota; class Alphaproteobacteria; order Rickettsiales; family UBA1997; genus UBA2645. The sequence goes on along the minus strand of CAINKA010000005.1, from coordinate 2,103 downwards.
CAGTTTCCAATTTTTTTGGAAATTTCTGACGGGGTATTTTTGAGTTAAAAATTTACCAGCTCTCTCACGTCAATTTTTTTGTCGTAAATCGCGCGGCCAACAATGGCGCCGATTACGCCGGATTTTTCTAACTCGGAAATTTTTTTAATGTCGTCGAGATTGGAGATTCCGCCGGAAGCGATTACGGGGATTTTTAGATTTTCGGCGAGATGTTTTGTGCCAGTGAGATCAGCGCCAGACAAGGTTCCATCGCGGGAGATGTCGGTGTAAATTATTGCAGCGACGCCGCAATTTTCGAATTTTTTTGCCAGTTCTAGAACTGAAATTTCGGAAGTTTCGACCCAGCCTTCAGTCGCAACTTTGCCATTTTTAGCGTCGATTCCGACGACGATTTTTTGCGGAAATTTTTTGCAAGCCTCAATCACCAAGTCAGGATTTTTCGCAGCGACGGTGCCAAGGATGACGCGACTCACGCCCAGCTTCAGCCATTTTTCAATCGACTCCAACGAACGAATTCCTCCGCCAAGTTGCACGGGAATTTTTACCGCCGCTAAAATTTTTTTCACCGATTCTTCATTGGCTGCGGCGCCAGCAATCGCGCCGTCCAAATCAACAATGTGCAAAAATTTAAAACCTGCTTTTTCGAATTCCAAAGCCTGCGCCGCAGGATTGTCATTGAACACCGTTGTCTGATTCATGTCGCCCTTGAAGAGGCGCACACATTGGCCGGATTTGAGGTCGATGGCGGGAAAAATTATCATTAGGATTTTAGATTTTAGATTTCAGATTTTAGAGTTAAAAATTTTCATCAGAATCTAAAATCTAAAATCTAAAATCTAAAATCCTAAATTCTCACAATGCTAAAACTTCTCCTAAAACTCTGGCCCTCCCTAATCCCAATCGCGACTTACATTTTTTGGGTTTTCGTAATTGAAAAAATTTTTAGGAAAAAAAATGTGATCGAGGGGGAAAAAATTGTTGGAGAAAAAACTACGGAAATAAAAAAAATTGGAATTTTTTCGCTGAAAAATCGCTGCTTCGTTACGATCCTTTACATGAGTTTTTTGCTGGCGATTTTAACTTTAATTGCCTCGGTTTTTTTAAGTTGAATTTTTTTTCTTGGTCCCTAGAAAGCGCGACCCTGTTTGAGTTCTCAAACAAATTTCACTTTTTCATTCCACAAATAATAGCAACTTTGGTGCATCATCTGATCTTGTCCAACAAGACTCGGAGCGTGTTCGCTGTTACTTGGTAAATAACCAAATAAATTAAAATTTATGTCTAAATCAGAACTTCCTCAATTCACTATCCGTCAGCTTCTTGAAGCTGGAGCTCATTTCGGTCACAAGACAATGCGTCGCAATCCGAAAATGACGAAATACATCCACACAAATCGCAATGGCGTGAGCATTATCGATCTCAATAAAACCGCGAGCCTTCTCAATAACGCGCTGAAAACAGTAAAAGAAATCGCTAAAAATAACGGTCGCATTTTATTCGTTGCAACCAAGAAACAAGCGGTTGACGCGGTCGCCGAATCTGCAAAAAGATGCGGTCAATATTACGTCAATTTCAGATGGTTGGGTGGCATGCTTACTAACTGGAAGACAGTTTCTCAATCAATCAAAACTTTGAAAAAAATTGAGGAACGCCTCGCCGACACCGAAGAAGTGGGCTACAATAAAAAAGAAAAACTCGTTCTAGAAAGACAAAGATTGAAGCTCGAGCACGCTCTGGGCGGCATCAAAAATATGGGCGGATATCCTGATTTGGTCTTCGTTATCGACACTCACAAAGAAGCGCTTGCAATCGCTGAAGCCAAGAAGCTCAACGTTCCAATCATGGCCATTCTCGACACGAATTGCAATCCAGACGGAATCACTTTTCCAATTCCTGCGAATGATGATTCAGCAAAAACAATCAAACTTTTTTGTCGCTTGATTGCTGATGCTGCAATCGCCGGAACCAAGGAAAATATGGCTATTGCCGGTGTTGATATCAGCAAATTTGCCGAAGGTGAATTGCCAAAAACTTCTACGCTGAAAGAAGAAAAATCTCAGCCAGAAAAAGATTTTAAGAAAAAAGAAATCGTAAAAAAAGCTG
>CAINKA010000004.1 GCA_903849835.1 uncultured Alphaproteobacteria bacterium | reverse complement strand
CAAAAAATTAACTAAAAAAATGGACTTAAATCTAAAAAAACACACCTCTGATCTCCTATTCCTCCCACTCGGCGGCGCCAATGAAATCGGGATGAATGTCAATCTTTACCATCTCGACGGCAAGTGGCTGATGGTCGATTGCGGCGTCGGTTTTGCTTACAACATTCCTGGGGTCGACATGATGACGGCCGATATTTCTTTCATCAAAGCACATAAAAAAAATCTCGTCGGAATCATCCTCACTCACATCCACGAAGACCACATGGGCGCGGTTCAACATTTGTGGAAAGAACTCGAAGCTCCAGTTTACGCCACCACTTTCGGCGCTAATTTTTTACGCACCAAACTCGCGGAATTTAAACTCGAACATGAAGTGCCGATCCACATCATTGATGGCTCGCGCGACCTCGACCTCGCTCCGTTCAAAATCGAATTTATCGGCCTGACGCACTCCGTTCCTGAAATGCAAGCGCTGCTCATCAAGACGCGCCACGGCAACGTTCTGCACACGGGAGATTGGAAATTCGATCCCGATCCCGTCATCGGCCAAGCGTCAGAAAAAGGAAAAATAAAAGCTTACGGTGACCGCGGCGAAATTTTAGCAGTGGTCTGCGACTCAACAAACGCGCTGTCCGAAGGCCATTCACGTTCCGAAGGTGAACTTTACGAATCGCTAAAAAGTTTAATCGCTGGACGACAAGGGCTCGTCGGCGTCACAACTTTCGCTTCAAATATCGCGCGCATTCACACCATCGCCCGCATCGCTCGCGACGTTGGTCGTAAAATTGTGCTGGCAGGATTTTCGCTGCACCGCCTTCACGAAGTCGGTAAAAAAAGTGGATATTTTACCGAGGATTTTCCGTTTATTTCCGATCGCGAACTCAAGTTTTACGACAAAAAAGAAATCCTAGTCCTCTGCACCGGATGCCAAGGTGAACCCAATGCTGCAGCGCGCAAAATCGCCACCGACAATCATCCAACCATTCGCTTCAACAAAGGCGATTTGATGATTTTTTCGTCAAAAATAATTCCGGGAAATGAGAAAAAAATCTTCGAACTTTTTGACGCACTAGCACAAAAACAAATCGACGTGATGACCGAAAAAGATCACTTCGTTCACGTCTCCGGCCATCCTTCGCAAGACGAACTTCTCGAGATGTACCACCTCGCGCAGCCAAAAATCGCCATCCCCGTTCACGGCGAATTCTTGCACACCAAAGCCCATTGCGAGATCGCGCAAAAAGCTGGCGTGCCGAAAGTTTTCCAAATCGAAAATGGTCTCGCGACAAAAATTTCCGCCGAAGGTTGCGAGTCGGTTGGCTTCGTTAAAACCGGCTATTTCGGCGTTGACGGTAAACAACTTTTGGACTTCAACGGCGAAGTAATTCGCGAAAGAAAAAAACTCCAATTTGCTGGCATCGTGCTCGTTTCTTTGGCGGTGAATGATTCGCTAACAATGACCACGCGCCCACAAATCACCTGCGTCGGCTCTTACGATTTAAAACGCGATCGCGACGCTGCGCAGATGATCGAAAAAGAAATCCAACTCTTCCTCAAACACAAAGCCCGTGAGTTGAATTTAAACGAAGGCTTCGGCATGAAATTTTTGAAAAAGAAGAAAAATAAAAAATTGCAAGAATCAAAAGTGATGGCCGAAATCGAAAAATCCCTGCGCTCAAAATTACTCAAAATTTTTGAGGATTTGATGGGAAAGAGACCGGCGCTGGAGATTGCGATTCATTTAGTAAATTAATAAACTCGAGTTACGCCCCCCTGTCAAGGGGGGTAGGGGGGT
>CAINKA010000003.1 GCA_903849835.1 uncultured Alphaproteobacteria bacterium | reverse complement strand
TTGTCGAAGCATGATTCATGGCACTGTGCCTAGAATCATGCTTCGACAAGCTCAGCATGACATTTCGTTTTGCAATTCAATGTCGATGGTGATTCCAATTTCTAACAGTTCCTAGCTGCAAAATTCATAATTTTTCCGCCTGCAAATATTCTGGAACTACAGCATTCCAGCCAAATTTTTTTACAATTTTTTCTTGCAGTGAAGCCGCTGCCTCAGGGCTTCCATGGGGGATGAAAGTTTTCTTCGGAGCAGTTTTAAAATTGCTTAACCAATCCAAAATTTCTTCGTAATCAGCGTGAGCAGAGCTGCCGGTTAAGTTCACAATTTCGGCATTCACTTCGTAAATATTTCCGTGAATTTTTATTTCTTTTTCGCCGCGAATAATTTTATCGCCGCGCGTTCCGCCTGCTTGGAAGCCAGTAAATAAAATCGTATTTTTGTGATCGGAAATATAATTTTTTAAATGATGCAACACGCGGCCACCTTCAGCCATGCCGCTCGCCGAGATAATAATCATCGGCATTTTTGTTTCGTTCAGACTTTTTGACTCTTCGGTGCTGCGAGTGTAGCGCGCGATTTTACAGACTTTGTCACACAAATCTTTTCCCAATTTGTGCTCGCCTGAATATTTGCGCAAAATTTCTGAAGCGTCGATTGCCATCGGGCTGTCCAAAAAAATCGGAATATTCGGCAAAGCATTTTGTTGTTTTAAAAGATAAAGTTGGAACAAAATATTTTGGGCGCGACCCACTGCGAAGGCAGGAATTACAATGGTTCCGCCCCGTGCTGCAGTTTTGTTAATTATTTCTTTTAGCACTTGCGTGGGGTCAGTTTTTTCGTGCAAACGATCGCCGTAAGTTGATTCAATCAGCAAATAATCCGCCTGCTGCAATTGCGTTGGCGGCTTCATGATCAAATCATTTTTGCGTCCCAAATCGCCGGAAAAAATTATACTTTTTTTGTCGAAGAAAATGCTGACGAAGGCTGATCCCAAGATGTGTCCCGAAGGGGAGAGGGTGAAATAAAAAGTTTCGTCAAAATCATGCTTTTGATTGAAGGCGAGGGGCTGAAAAAATTTCAGCGATTCCTCTGCTTCTGCTTCGTTGTAGAGCGGCAAGGCCGGATCATGTTTGCTGTATTTGTAGCGATTGGCTCGACGCGCATCTTCTTCCTGCAAAAATCCGCTGTCGGTTAATAAAATTTTACAGAGATCAAAAGTTGCCGCCGAGCAAAAAATTTTTCCGCGAAAACCATTTTTTACCAGCAGTGGAATGTAGCCGCTGTGATCAATGTGGGCGTGGGTTAGAATGATTGCATCAATCTCGCTGGGATCGATAAAAAATTTCTCCCAATTGCGCTGGCGCAGTTCCTTGTGACCTTGAAATAAACCGCAATCAACGAGGATTTTTTTATTTTTATGTTCGAGCAAATATTTGGATCCAGTTACTGTTTGCGCGGCTCCAAGAAATGTTAGCTGCATATTTTTTTATTGATGATTTGCGGAATGAACTCGAATAAATCTTGCGGCATCATGCCGATTTCACCTTGGTTTTTTGCGACTAAATCTCCCGCCAAAGCGTGAATAGTTACGCCGTAAATTGCAGATTCTTCACTGTCCAAATGTTGCGCCGCAAGGCCGCCAATCAGGCCTGACAGGACATCGCCCATTCCCGCAGTCGCCATGCCGCAATTGCCGTGATTGCATTGATGAATTTTTTTTGCGGCGCCGAAAATCAAACTGCCTTTTCCTTTTAAAATTGCAGTGGCACCGAATTTTTGGTGAAGTTTTTTTACGGAAGCTGTTCGATTTTTCTGAATCTCATCGGTCGAAATTCCTAGCAGCCGCGCGGCTTCACCAACATGCGGCGTGATTACCGAATTTGATAAATCAAAAGTTTTTTTACTTTCGTTTAAAATATTTAAAGCGTCGGCGTCGATTATTTTTGGTAGATCTGAACTCATTGCCAGCGCGAATAATTTTCTCGCCCAGTCAGATTTTCCAAGCCCGCAGCCAATGACGATTACAGTTTTATTCGCTAAAATTTTTTGCTTCGAAGAGTTGGGGGAAATCGACATTGCATTCGGCAATCGCGCCAAAAGTGGCGCAAGATTTTCTTCTCGAGTCAAAACCGTCACCTTGCCTGCGCCTGCTCGGTAAGCGGCTTCCGCAGCCATGATCACCGCGCCACCCATTCCCAAATCTCCGCCAATAATTAGAACGTGACCAAAATCATTTTTGTTAGAATCTGCTTGGCGTGTAAGGATTTTCATTGGTTTAGATTTTTTTATTTCGTCATTGCGAGTGCAATGTGATAATCCAGAAGGTTACATCCTTTTGAATTGTTTTGCGTATTTTGGAGTGATGAATTTGAGATGTGAGTCAATCTCTTCGATTCGTAATTTTTTCCAGCAATTTATGCCGCGACACAGTCTAGAGCTTGTATTCAAATTCAGTGCGCCTCGCTTTTCCGTAAATTCTACGCAAAAATCGCTAAAAATTTTCAAGAAATCGAGGCACGCTGAATTTAAATACAGAGCTCTAATAATTTTTTTAATTTTTTACGCCTTTTCAAGTCAGGCGCAAGATGTTCAAAGCACTATTCTTGCCACTAATTACACCATCCAAAAAGGCGACAATCTTTACAAAATCGCGCAGGCTTTTGATTTGGGAATGGAAGAAATATTGAGCGCTAATCCCCGCATCGCCAATCCAAAAATTATTTACGCTGGAGAAAAAATAATTTTACCGACCACCCATCTTCTTCCTGATGCTGAGCCAGAAGGAATCGTGATTAATCTTGCCGAGCCGCGACTTTATTTTTTTTCCGACGAGAAAAAATTTGCTTTTCCGATTAGTGTTGGCGCTGACGAAAAAACTCCGACCGGCAAAACCAAAATTTCCGAGAAAGTAGAAAATCCTACTTGGACGCCGCCCGCGTCAATTCGTGAAGAAAATCCTGACTTGCCTGAAATGGTTCCGCCGGGACCGGATAATCCTTTGGGAGATTACGCTCTTCGTTTGGACGCGACCAAAAATTACAAATGGCAAGGCATCATGATCCACGGAACCAACGCGCCGTGGAGTATTGGCTCTAAGGTTAGTCACGGCTGTATTCGACTTTATCCGCAAGATATTGAGAAACTTTTTAGTGAAGTGGAAATCGGTGTGGTGGTGGTGATCGTGAATCAGCCGCTGAAAATCAGCGAAATAAATAATAAAATTTATCTCGAAGTGCATCTGCAGGAAGCGCCGGAAGTGGTTTTTGAAAAGGTGGGCGTGGGCAAATTAATCTGTCAAAAAATCGCGGATTGTGAAACTAGGGTGAGCTGGCAAAAAGTTGATGAGGCAGTGATTCAAAATGCTGGAATTCCCGTCGAGATTTCATTGGAGATCGGTAACTAAATTTAAAAATTTTATGCTAGAAACTCGTAAGCTCGAAAATTTTCACATCCTGCTTTGGCTCTTGAAAGACATGAGCTGGCTCATGACGTGGCGTAGTCTTGGAATTTTTATGATTATTCCGACTTTAGGATTTGCGATTTTAATCACGTGGAAAGCGCGCAATTTTAAGTCAGAACTTTTTCACAATTTGGCGGTGATTTGTTGGATCTCGGCAAATTCATTTTGGATGGTCACAGAATTTTTTGGTCTCGCTGATCAGCTAAAACTTTTCGCAATTATTCCTTTCGCAATCGGTTTAATCCCAGATCCGTCATTAGAAAAAAATTCCCTCACAAAACTACCTCTCGTGAAGGTTCAAAAATCGAGCTGTAAAACACTGGATTTGTGAAGGACGAAGACCGCTCCCATAACCCATTAACCCACTCCCTTCGTTTCAGCGCCAGAGCTAGGTTCAGAGTTCTTT
>CAINKA010000002.1 GCA_903849835.1 uncultured Alphaproteobacteria bacterium | reverse complement strand
GCTGGACGGGGTTTGTAACCCCGTCCACATGTTCACGTCTTGCTGATTTGGAACTGAACGGGAAGACGTGGTTACAAACCCCGCCTTGCGAAAAATCTGATTCAGAAAATTTTTCTGCAACCGCGCCGCCGTTAAACTTGTCACCGCAATCATCTGTCCGTGCAAAAATTTTTCGGCTATTTTTGGATATTTCATTTCGATGACGTGAGCAATTAAATGCTCAGATTGACTGGCGGGATAAGAGCCTCCAGCAATAGTCATGCCCTGCCCTGAGAGCAATAAAATTTCCATCAACAACTTTAAAAATTTTTCATCACGCAATGAAAATTTTTTAAAATTTTTGACAAAAAAATTCATTTTTTTCTCGAGAATTTCGAAAGGTTTTTTGTCGAATTTTGTACCGAGAATTTTGTGTGAGAGATACCAATCAAGCCAGCAAGAATAAAAACACAGACTGTCGCCAATGCCGGCCTTTGTTAGCTCTAACGGCGCTGCTGCTAAAATTTTTAGATCGCAAAAAACTGCGATTGGAAGCGTCGCAGGTAAAGTTTTTTTGTGACCGCAAATTGTGATCGAAGCATTTTTCGACAAGTATCCATTCATCGAGGCGGCTGAAGCAAAAATGGCGTAAGGAATATTTTTTTGCGCTGAGGTTAACTTGCACAGATCGTTGATAACACCGCTTCCGAGGGTGATTATTAAGTCGTAGTTTTTTACTGCAGCGGAAATTTTTTTAAGATTTTTTTCATCAGCTTTGGGATTTTTTAGGAGCAGTTTTTTTGCACAAAAATTTTCTGGGAAATTTTCTGGAAAAAATTTTTCACAATTTTTCCAAATGATTTCGTCAGAAACGAATAGGATTTTTTTGCCACTGCTAACACGCAGCATCGAGGATTTTAGAAATTTTTTTCCCGAGCCAAAATTAACGACTGGCGACTTACGATTGGCGACTTTTTTCATTAAAAACTTGTCAGATAAAAATTGATTTTTATGTTGCGGCGCCTCTTTAGAAAGCCCCTCTTCCCAAATCAAACTAATTTTAAAAAATGGAAAATTTTCAACTATTCCTGCTAGTGTTGCAGGTAATTATTGCCGTTGCGATGATCATTTTAGTTTTGTTACAAAAATCAGATGGTGACTCTCTAAGCGGCATTGGCGGTGGTTCTGGCGGTTTAAATTCTGTGATGTCAGGCAAAGCTACAGCAAATGTTTTGAGCAAAACCACGATGATTTTAATCGGAATTTTTATGCTCAATTGCCTGATCCTCGCTTCAATCTCCAACGCTTCAAACAAAGCAATTGCGAATGATTTGAATAAAATTATCGAGCAACAAGAAAAAGATGGAACATCTACCACTCCAACTGCCCCAAAGGTTCCTCCCGTTCAATAAATTTTTTATAAAATGAAAATTACAGCTCTCAACGAAACTCACCGCGCGCAAGGCGCAAAAATGGTGGAATTTGCCGGCTATGACATGCCCGTGCAATATCCCGACGGAATGTTGAAAGAGCACGAATGGACGCGCTCCGGCAATGTCGGAATTTTCGACGTTTCACACATGGGGCAATTCATCGCTGAAGGCGCAGAAGTGGTGAAATTTTTGTCACACATCACGCCGACTGATTTTTCTTTGAGCACTCCGGCACTCGCTAAATACACGGTTCTGACCAATCACGAAGGTGGAATTATTGACGATCTGATCATCACAAAAATCACCGACACCAAATTTTTCATCGTGCTCAATGCTGGCTGCAAAGAAAAAGATGCGGCGTGGATTCGCAAAAATTTACCGGCAGGAATTTCTTTTACTGAACTCACTGATCGCGCTCTAATCGCGGTTCAAGGCGGTAAAGCCGAAGAAGTTTTAAATCGCTTTTTGGCCGCAGAAAATTTGGCAGAATTGCCTTACATGAATGTCAGAACTTATGAATTGATGACGCCAATTCGTGTAGTGCAGCTCAAAGATGGAGAAAAGCCAACCTATCCCAATGCCTACTTGGAAGAAGTTTTTATCGGCCGCACAGGCTACACCGGCGAGGATGGATTCGAAGTCAGCATTAAAAATTCTGCCGCACCAAAATTTTGGCTCGAACTTTCGGCACAAGCTGAAGTCAAGCCAATCGGCCTCGGAGCCCGCGATTCGCTTCGCCTCGAAATGGGTTACCCGCTTTATGGTCACGATTTGGATGACACAACTTCACCTGTTGAAGCTGCGATTGGTTGGGTTGTGAGCAAGACCAACACTGGCTTCATCGGTGCAGAACGAATTCTACGCGAAAAAGTTGAAGGCGTGAAACGCAAAAGAATCGGCGTAAAATTACTCGATCGCGGCATCGCGCGCGAAGGCACTAAAATCAGAAAAGACGGCAAAAAAATCGGCACGCTTTCTAGCGGCGGATTTTCACCAAATCTAAAAATTTCAATCGGCCAAGGCTATTTCGATCCAGCCGTGGCAAAGGTTGGAGACCAAGTTTCTGCGGTCGTTCGTGATCGCGAAATTCCTGCTATTTTAACTTCGCCGGTTTTTGTCGAAGCGAAAACTAAGTCGGTAAAAAAATAGTTTTTTCGTGTCATACTGAGCCTGTCGAAGCATGACACTCTTCATTTCCCGTCATGCTTCGACAGGCTCAGCATGACTCTCACAATTTAATTTATTTTTATGAAATTTACAAAAGACCACGAATGGATCAAAGTTGAAAATGGCATCGCCACAATCGGCATCACCGAATATGCCGCAGAAGCGCTTGGTGAGCTAGTTTACGTTGAACTACCAAAGGTGGGAAACAGCTACAATCATCACGATGCATTCGCAGTTGTTGAGTCGTCAAAATCAGCGAGCGATGTTTACATTCCGGTTTCTGGCGAAGTGGTTGAGATCAACACCGCACTCACTTCAGCGCCTGAATTGGTGAATAATTCCACCTACGAAAATGGCTGGATCGCAAAAGTTAAAATGAGCAATGAAGGTGATTTGGCTGATGCGATGGATGAGGCGGGGTATAAAAAGTTTTTGCAGGACAAATAATTTTGTAGGGGCGACCCTTGTGGTCGCCCGCGGGCGGACACGTGGGTCCGCCCCTACAAGCCACGCGGGTGGGCACAAGACCCACCCCTACAAATAAAACTTATTCAAAAAAACATCCTCTCTTCCCTCCAGCAATTCTTCAAAAAATTTTGAAATTTTTTCGCTGACACTTTTCGCCACCTCCATCTCCTCTTTCGAGAATTTTCCCAAAACATAATCCGCAGTATCAAATTCTTTACTCTCCGGCCGCCCTACTCCCAAGCGTAATCTCGCGTAATCCTTTCCCATCACTTCATCGATCGATTTCAAGCCATTATGGCCAGCATTTCCGCCACCAATTTTTATTTTTATTTTTCCCAAAACCAAATCGACATCATCGTGAAGCACTAAAATATTTTGCGGTTCAATTTTGTAAAAACTCGCCGCTTCAGCAACGGCAAGGCCTGAGAGATTCATAAAAGTTTGTGGCTTGAGTGCGATAATTTTTTTTCCAGAAATTTTTCCAACAAAAACTTCGCTCTTAAATTTTTTTGATTGCGCTACGAAGCCATGATCAGCAAGGATTTGATCGAGTAACAAAAATCCAAAATTATGCCGCGTTGCTTGATATTCGCGCCCAATATTTCCAAGCCCAACTAGAAGATGCATATTGAAAAGTGAGTTAAGTTTTAGAAAATATTAAGCGTCTTAATTTCTTCCCAAAAATTTTCATGCGAAAAAAATTTATCTTTGCAATCGCACTAATTTTTTCTGTCGCCATTGCTTGTAGCAGAGGCCAAGATCCCTACATTCTCTCGCATCTTTCTCAAATTCAAGTTCTCGAAAAACAGGATCACAAATTTTGCGTTTCTCTCAAACTTAGCTTCGATAAAGGCGATAATTTAAAAAGCGGAATTTATTGGCGATGCCGTCTCTCACTTGCAAAATACAAGCTCTACACTGATCAACGCGCACCAAATTATGCAAAACATAATCTCGAAATCAGCGACCTAATCACAAAAATTTCTCTCAAACTTTCCAACACTCCTGAGTCAATTTTGATTCGCGAAAATAAAAAGATGGATGATCGCCAACATAAGCAGTGCTTGATTATGGGCTTTGTATTCGACACTGAAGATCAAGCAAAAATCGATGATTATTTTGCCTGCAGAAAAGCTTTGATTGAAGATCAACAACTGGTTCCACCTTTTGGAAATACGGAATATTTAAAATATCCGAACCGCTCCTACAACCTTGGATTCGTAATTGATCGGCGCATCGACGAAGAAATTAAGCGCTACAATTCTGAGAAAAAAAATTATCCGACTTGCATTAAATTTCATTTTAGCAGCGCTAATTTTAAAAATTGTGTTGCAGCGCAAGACCGCTCTAGACAATGCTTCAACGAGATTGATAAAAAGAAATTTAGACGCGAAGGAGAGGAAAAAATTGTCTGTCAAAAACAAGCCTATCTCAGATTTCCTGATGAATTTTTAAAAGAAGAAGATCGCAATAAACGCGATATTGAGCGCATGAAAAACAATTCCGATTACTACAACAAACAAAATTTCGCCTCGATCGGAATCGGTGATCTGAGCCAGTTCGAGAGCAAAAGCGATAAAAAAACTGAGGAAGTAACAAACAAAAAATCCGACAAAAACATCAACTCAAAAGAAGGCCTCTACAGCAAATTCGAATTAACAAAACTTCGCCAAAAATATATTTTTTCCTGCCAACAAGAAGCTGACGGACGAGTGATTGACTATGTCGAAGGGCTAAAAAAAGATTGTGGAAAAATGATTGAGTTTGAAGTGATTGGAGAAGAATAATTTTTTTAAGACATCGCCAACATCTTCCGCAGCGGCACTTCAGCCTTGATCCGCAAGGCTTCATCCAAAATCAATTCGCCGCCGCATTCCGATTCATTTCCGTATTTCATCACCAAATAGAGTTTTTCTAAATTATTGAGCTGCATGTAGGGGCAGGAGTTGCAAAGGGTGCAGCCTGCTTTGTCGAGCGACGGGCAATCGAAAAACTTTGCGGTCGGATTTCGTTTTTGCATTTGGTGAATGATGTGCAGCTCGGTCAAAACAATAAATTCTCCGCCCTGATTTTTTTCGGCGAAATTTAAAAGTGACGAAGTTGATCCGATGTGATGAGCGTGCGAAAGCAGTGTTTGTGGGCATTCGGGATGGGCGATGACTTTCGCGCTGGGATGATTCGCAATTAATTTAACCAATTCTTTTTCGCTGAATTGTTCGTGAACTACGCAGCTGCCATTCCACAAAATCATTTTGCGGCCGGTAATTTTTTCGAGGTAGCGACCGAGATGTTGATCGGGCGCGAAAATTATTTCGCGATCCGCCGGAATTTGTTCGATGATTTTTTTGGCGTTAGTTGAAGTGACGATGATGTCCGACAGAGCCTTTATTTCAGCGGAGCAATTGATGTAAGTGATCACAATCGCGTCGGGATATTTTTTGCGAAATTCGGCGAATGATTGCGGCTGGCAAGAATCTTCAAGTGAACATCCAGCGTTGAAATCTGGAACCAAAACACGCTTCGTCGGCGATAAAATTTTCGCCACTTCCGCCATAAATTTTACGCCGCAAAAAATAATTTCATCGGCATCGGTTGAGGCAGCTTTGCGCGAGAGATCGAGGGAGTCGCCGACAAAATCTGCGATGTCTTGGATTTCGGAATCCTGATAAAAATGCGCGAGAATCACCGCGTTTTTTTCGCGTTTTAGGCGGAGGATTTCTTGTTCGAGATTTGGAGGGATTTGTGGCATTTGTAAGTTACAATTCGATGTCATTGCCGACCCCATTGTCATGCTGAGCCTGTCGAAGCATGATTTAAGTTCGGTGCCCAGAATCATGCTTCGACAG
>CAINKA010000001.1 GCA_903849835.1 uncultured Alphaproteobacteria bacterium | reverse complement strand
TTTGAACTGAACGTGAGGACGGGGTTACAAACCCCGTCCTGCATTTGGTCACGCATTGAGTCCAACTTGTAAGAACTAAAAAAAACGTAAAAAAATTTATGGCCGAATTCACGCTCCCGAAAAATTCACAAATCGATAAAAAAGCCGGAAAAGTTTTTAAGGCGAAAGATGGCGCGAAAAATTTGCGTCTCTTCGAAGTTTATCGTTACGACCCCGAAGATGCGGAGAAAAAAAATCCGCACATTGATCGCTTCGAAATCGACATGGATGAGTGCGGGCCGATGGTGCTCGATGCTCTAATTAAAATAAAATCTGAGCATGACGCCTCGGTGACTTTCCGTCGCTCTTGTCGCGAAGGAATTTGCGGATCTTGCGCGATGAATATCGACGGCACCAACACCCTCGCCTGCACAAAGGCAATTTCGGATTGTGGCAATGGAGCAGTAAAAATTTATCCGCTACCGCACATGCCTGTGGTGAAAGATCTCGTGCCCGATCTCACGCATTTTTACGAACAGCACAAATCGATCAAGCCGTGGCTGCAAACATCAGCGCCGGAAAATCCGAATAAAGAGCGCCTACAATCTCCAGAAGATCGCGAAAAATTAGACGGGCTTTACGAATGCATCATGTGTGCCTGCTGCTCAACTTCTTGTCCAAGTTATTGGTGGAATGGCGAAAAATATTTGGGGCCTGCAACCTTGCTGCAAGCGCAACGCTGGATTGTTGATTCACGCGACGAAGCAACAGACGAACGCCTCGACGCCCTCGAAGATCCATTCAAACTTTACCGCTGCCACACAATCATGAATTGCACCAACACTTGTCCGAAGGGATTAAATCCGGCGAAGGCAATTGGCTCGATTAAGCAAGCGATTGCGGATCGGAAGGCGTAGGGGCGCAATTAATGCTAAGCCTGTCTCGATGTTCATGCCGAACTTGTCTCGATGTCATGCTGAGCTTGTCGAAGCATGATTCGTGGCACCAAGTGCCCTGAATCACCCTTCGACAAGCTCAGGGTGACATCGAGTTTTTTTTGCAATCGGTAAAAAACCTAAAAAATAATCAGATGCTCAAAGTAAAAAATATTCTCTTCCTCGGCTGCGGAAAAATGGGATCGATTTTGGCCAAGAATTTGGTTGAAGAAAAATCGGTGAAAGCGGCACAGATTGCGGTGTTAGAGAAGTCGGATCAAAATAAAATTTCGGGGTTTTTTTACGCGAAAAATATTTCCTCGCTGCCGAAAAATTACTGCGCTGATTTAGTTTTTCTTTGCATCAAACCGCAAGATGCGGAAGCGATTTTAAAAGAATTTTCTGCCGCAAAAATCTTCAGCAAAAACACAATTTTTATTTCAATTTTAGCCGGCAAAAAAATTGCATTTTTTGAAAATATTTTTGGCAAGAAAACAAAAATAATTCGCTCAATGCCCAACCTGCCGATCCAAGATTCTCAAGGTGTCTTCGCTTACCTCGCCAATAAAAATATTTCGCAATCTGAGCTAAAAAACTTAGCAAAAATTTTCGACAAATTCGGCGCTGCTTTTGAATTAAAAGATGAAAAATTTTTCGACGTAATCACTGCAATTTTTGGCTCCGGTCCAGCTTACATTTTTTTGCTGCAAGAAATTTTTACTGAAATCGCAATCAGTCACGGAATCGCGAAAGACAAGGCTTCGCAGCTGATTCAAACTTTATTCCTCGGCAGTTCTTTGATGTCTTGCAACTCCGATTCAAATTTTTCTGAACTTCGCGAGTCAGTCACCTCTAAGGCCGGAACCACAGAAGCGGCGTTAACAATTTTACAAAAAAATTCCGCACTAAAAAATCTTTTCGAAAAAGCGATCGACGCCGCAATCGCAAGATCAAAAAAATTATGAGCCAAGTAAAAATTTACACCGACGGCTCTTGCTTAGGCAATCCTGGGCGCGGAGGATGGGGAGCGATTCTGATTTACAACGAACATCAGAAAAAAATTTCCGGCAGCGAAAAAGAAACCACCAACAATCGGATGGAGCTCAAAGCAATTATTGAGTCGCTAAAAATTTTAAAAAAATCGGCGAAAGTTGTGCTGCACACTGACAGCAAATACGCAATGGACGGAATCACAAAATGGATTTTCGGTTGGAAAAAAAACGGCTGGAGAACCGCCAATCGTAAGCTCGTAAAAAATTCAGATTTGTGGCAAGAGTTGGATTTGGAAGTTGTGAAGCATCAAATCGAGTGGGTCTGGGTGAAGGGTCACGCCGGAAATCACTTCAATGAAATTGTTGACGAGCTGGCGCGGAAGGCGGCGGAAGAGGCTTATACCCATTCCACTTGAAGAAGCCCGATTAAATTTTGGCGTCATGCTGAGCTTGTCGAAGCATGATTCTGAGCACCGTGCCTAGGTAGGGGCTTGGCCTTGTGCCAGCCCGTGGGCGACCACAAGGGTCGCCCCTACCGAAGGTTGCGCTGGGACCCCACAAGGGTTAGCCCCTACAAAAAGCGAGATTTATCAGCGTAATAAATTCCGAGCAGCTTCACATTTTTAGAAAAAAATCCCAGCTCTTCCAAAGCAAGTCCGACAGATTTTTGATTCGGATGACCTTCGATCATGATGAAAAATTTTGCCTGCTGCGAGACTCCTCCCGGAATGTAACTTTCTAGTTTTAGCATATTCACATTATTCGTTGCAAAGCCACCGAGGGCTTTGTAGAGCGCTCCCGAAATGTTACGAATCGAAAAAAGTAAAGTTGTAATGACGGGAGAAATAACAGGATTTGGGTCAATCGCATTTTTAGAAATCGCAACAAAAGTTGTCATATTTCCGTCCAAATCTTGAATATTTTCTTTGATGATTTTTAGCCCATTAATTTCCGCCGCAACTTTTGAACAGATTGCCGCTTTTGTTTTGTCACCTGTTTTAGCCACGAATTTAGCGGCTTCAGCTGTGTTGGAAAATTCACGAGTATTCACGCCAAGCGCACGCAAATTATTTTGACATTGCATCAAAGCTTGCGGATGAGAGATGGCTTCTTTGATGTCTTCAAGCCCTGCTCCATCAACTCCAACAAGATTGTGAGTAATTGGAAAAAAATGTTCAGCGACAATAAAAACATTACTGTCTTGCAATAAATTATGAATTTCAGAAACACGTCCGGCATAGGAATTCTCTAGAGGGATAAGGCCGTATTCAACTTCACCATTTTCAACAGCTTTAAAAACATCGTAAAAAGTTGAAAAAGATTTAGCCTCAAATTCCGGATAAAATTTATCGCAAGCGAGATTGGAATTGGCTCCCACAGAGCCTTGGAAGGCGATTAATTTTTTCTTCATTTTCAAAAAATTGGTTTATTGACATTGATCCGATCAATTTGATAATCGTTGAGCAATCCAATAAAATCAACCTTCTTCGAGTGTTTTATGACTAAAAACTGGACGATAAATTCTTGGCGAAATTTGCCGATCAGACAGCAACCAACTTACGAAAATTCTGAAAAATTAAAAAAAGTTGAAACCAAGCTCGCAAATTTTCCGCCACTAGTTTCCTTCGATGAGATCGAAAAATTAAAATCAGAATTAGCCGAAGTTGCAAATGGCAACGCCTTCTTGCTTCAAGGCGGAGACTGCGCTGAGAGCTTCACCGAATTTTCGCACGACAATCTAAAAAGTTTTTTTCGCACCGTCATGCAAATGACGATTGCTCTGATGTATGGCTTGCAAAAACCAATCGTAAAAGTTGGCAGAATCGCTGGGCAATATGCCAAACCAAGATCGGAAAATAACGAAACCATCGGCGGAGTCACGCTACCAAGCTATCGCGGCGACATCATCAACGGAATTGAGTTTGAAGAAAATGCCAGAATTTCCGATCCAGATCGTCTCGTCGAATCTTATTTTTATTCCGCAGCATCGCTGAATTACCTACGCTCTCTTGCTTTGGGAGGTTATGGTAATTTAGAAAAAGTTAACAAATGGAACGAAGAATTTGCTCACAGTTTGAACAGCAAAAAAAACACTGAAGAAGTTATTGGAAAAATTAACGAGGTTTTAAACTTCATGAAAGCTTGCGGACTTGATTCAAAATCTCTTCCTCAGCTTACAACTGCAAGCTTTTTCACTTCTCACGAAGCACTGCTTTTAAACTACGAACAAGCTTTCTCGCGCAAAGACAATGACAGCAAAAAAATTTATGATCTCAGTGCGCACATGCTTTGGATTGGTGATCGCACTCGTCATCCGGATGAGGCTCACGTTGAATTCATGCGCGGCATTGCAAATCCAATCGCTTTCAAAGTTGGTCCGTCAATTTCAAAAGATGAGCTGTTGCGATTGTTGGAAATTTTAAATCCTAAAAATGAAGCCGGTCGTATCACGCTAATTTCCCGCATGGGAAAAAATAAAGTTGACGAATTTTTACCTCCACTTGTTGAAGCGGTAAAACGCGAGGGAAGAAGTGTGATCTGGTCTTGCGATCCGATGCATGGCAACACGATCAAATCATCGAATGGCTATAAAACGCGCAAGTTTGACGACATTCTGAGCGAAATAAAATCCTTCTTCCAAATTCATCGCGCCGAAGGAACTTACGCTGGCGGCGTGCATTTTGAAATGACGGGACAAGACGTCACAGAATGTTTGGGCGGCAATCAAAAAATTACCGAAATCAATTTGCGTGATCGTTACCACACTCATTGCGATCCGCGCCTCAACTCGTCGCAAAGCGTTGAGTTAGCATTCATGATTGCACAAAATTTAACAAAATAAGTCGCCGATCGGCAGTCGTAAGTCATCAGTCCATTTTTTATGAAAACACACGGAATCATCGCAATCGTCGGAGCTCCAAACGCTGGCAAATCAACGCTTACCAACGCATTGCTCGGACAAAAACTTTCGATTGTTTCGCCGAAAGTTCAAACCACTCGCAACTCAATCAAGGCGATTATTGTCGAGGGTTTGACACAATTAATTTTGATCGACACTCCCGGAATTTTTATTCCTCGCGACGATAAAATTTTGGAACGAATCATCGTTAAATCCGCGTGGCAAGCGCTTCGCGAATCGAATCACATTTGTTTTTTAATTGATGCCACGGTCGGATTAAATGTCGAAAATCTTCGCATCATCGCTGATCTAAAAAAAGAAAATTTACCCCTAACAATCCTCATCAATAAAATTGATTTGGTAAAAAAATCACGACTTCTCGAAATCTTTGCGGGCTGCGCCGATCTTGGCTTTGAAGATATTATTCCGATTTCCGCTGAAACAAAAGATGGCGTTGAAAAACTTAAAAAATTTCTTTGCGCTAAATGTCAAAATCCGAATTGGATTTATGATGAAGATCAAATCACCGATGCGCCGATGCGTTTCATCGCAAGTGAGATTACTCGCGAAAAACTTTTTTTAAAACTTAACCAAGAGCTGCCCTACTCTCTCACAGTCAAAACCGATTCTTACGAAATTTTGAACAACAAGGAAATCAAAATTCATCAAACGATTTACGTCACCAAAGAAAGCCAGAAAAGCATCGTCGTTGGAAAAAATGGATCGATGATCAAAGAGATTGGACAAGAGGCGCGACAAGATATCGGTGAAATCGCGGGCACAAAAATCCATCTTTTTTTATTCGTAAAAATCAAAAAAGATTGGATGAATGACGTTGAAAGTTACGAGATGGTTGATGTGGAAAAGATGATCAAAAAATTTTAATTTATGAGCAGCTCCGTTGATCCTCAGGAGGTAGAAAAATTTTCTAGAATCGCCGATGAGTGGTGGGATGAAGCCGGCAAATTCAAGCCTTTGCATCAGTTTAATCCAATCCGGATTTCATTCATTCGCAGGAAAATTATTGAGCATTTTAATGCCGCTTCAGGATTTTTCCCAAACCTAAAAATTCTTGATATCGGATGTGGGGGCGGATTAATCGCAGAACCTTTTGCCAGAATGGAAGCGGATGTAACCGCAATCGACGCTTCGGAAAAAAATATCGAAGTCGCAAAAATTCACGCTGAAAAATCAGGCTTAAAAATTAATTACATCGCAACAAGTGCGGAAGAGCTAATAGGGGCGGACCCGCATGTCCGCCCGCAATTCGATGTCGTGCTAGCCCTAGAAATCATTGAACACGTAGCCGACGTAGAAAATTTTATTAAAAGCTGCGCCGAGCTTACGAAACCAAGCGGATTGATTTTTATCGCTACGGTGAATCGAAATTTAAAATCTTTCGCTCTGGCGAAAATTGCTGCGGAATATGTTTTGAGATGGCTGCCGATTGGAACTCACGATTGGAAAAAATTTTTAAAACCTTCGGAAATTAATTTTTTTGCAAGTTCCGCAGGCCTTGATTTGCAAGAGTTGCGAGGCTTCAGCTATAATATTTTAAACGGCGAGTGGAAGGAAGTTGGAGATTTGGATGTGAATTATATCGCGGTTTTTAAGAAGAGGTGACGAGGTGGAATTGACGAATGGGATTTGAGATTTCTACCATTCCAACTGAAGAAGATGTCATGCTGAGCCTGTCGAAGCATGATTCATGGCACCGAA